>CAZWHH010000174.1:0-5827 GCA_964633615.1 uncultured Bacteroidales bacterium
ACAGTGATATTCCCATAAGGTGTAGACTTAAAATATTGAATGTTCTGATCTTTGTATAGATACTGATGGGTAAGCGTATCAAAATCAGTTGTAAGATTCACTCCGAGGAAGCCAATTAAAACTACCAAAACCATACCCGAAAGCCATCTGTTTTTCTGCCGCACCAAAATAAAGAGCAATAAACCCAGATTGATCACCCCCAGGAGCAGTAAAGAGTTAAAAGTATTGAAAAACCAAAACAAAACCAGGTTAAACAAAACTCCTCCAATAATGCTTCCGGTTGATTCCCAGGAGTAAACCCTGCTTATATAATTCTGGTTTTTAAATTTGGAAACCACATGGCTTAAAAATGTAAAAAGGAATCCGCTAAGAAGACAAAAGGGCAATAGTAAAAGGAAAGAAGTAGAAAAGACCTCAAAAATATTGACCATAGTGCCATAAACAAATACAATACTTCTCAGATAATAAGCAAGAAAAAGAAGTAAAAAAGGCAGTATCCCCAATAATGTAAAAAAGATAATTAAAAACGCATTCTCCCGCCTGATTTTATCAGATCTCTTCCCGAAAAAAGCTCCCAACCCAGTAAGAAGCATCCAGTTAGTGAGAATAATCCCGATAACCAACTCGTTTCCGTAAAACAATGACAACAACTCCCTCAATACTATAATTTGCGTTGCTATTGTAGTAAAACCCAACATAAGGGTTAACAAATGATAGGAACGGCTGTAAATTTTTTGAGTTGAAAGGATCATAAAGTAGAATTTTTTATCTTCCTGCTGTAATAAAGGTTTATAATTATCAACCTATATAGATCGGACTTGAAGTAAACTATTAAATCCGGAATCCAAACGCCAAATTATTCAACCTGAAATTTTTCTTAAAATATAAAAAAAGTAAATATGAAATAAAAATGACAGTCTATTAAGTTAAATTCTATAATTTTAACCAGAATTTAACCGGACTTCTTATATAAAATCAACCTTCTGTTTTTATGCGTTTTACAATGTATTCTATTTTCATAACGACATTGATACTGTTTTTATCTTCAAACATATCAGAATGTTACAGCCAGGGCCTCCGGGGAACCATTTCAACGAAAACCGGTGATCCGATCCCCTTTGCCAATATTTACATTCCCCAAAAAACAAAAGGAACAGCTTCAAATGTCAATGGAGAGTATGAGTTAAGACTTCAGCCGGGAGAATACAAAGTAACATATCAGTATCTGGGATACAAAACACAAACCCATACAATTACAATAAAAGATGATTTTGTGCGGAAGAATATTGTGCTGGAAAAACAACATTATCAAATACCTGAAGTAATAGTTTATGCCAATGGGGAAGATCCTGCCTACCACATCATGAGAAAGGCCATTTCTATGGCTCAATATTACAAAAACCAGGTAAGATCTTATGATTGCAGAGTCTATTTAAAAGGCACCAGTTTATTCTCAAAAATTCCGAAAATGCTGCAAAAGCGACTAAAAAAAGAAGGACTCGAGGAAGGAGAAATCTTTATTACTGAGAACCTTTCAGATATCCACTTTGAACTACCCAATAAGATAGATCAGGAAGTAGTCGCTTTAAGAACAAATAATTATGAGATGAACATTAACCCCATGAGTTACATAACTCTCAGCCTGTATCATGATATTGAAAGTCCCGTATCTCCACTGGATAAACGGGCGCTCAATCTTTACAAATTTGAACTCGTGAATGGCTATTACGACAAAGGGCAGTTAATTAACAAAATAAAAGTGATACCTAAAAGAGAGGGTTATGACCTGTATTCGGGTTATATTCATATAGCCAATGATTTTTGGAATATCCATAGTGTAGACCTGAAGCTTGAACAAAAAATGTTTGAGGTCAATATCCGGCAAATCTATTCCCCCGTGAAAGAAAACATCTGGCTTCCTGTGAGTCATCATTTCGATGTGGATTTTTCGGCCATGGGATTTAAAGGGCATTTCCAATATGCCGGATCAGTAGATTACAAAAATATAAAACGAAATGAAAAACTTAATCATTCCTTTCTTGCAGAAATAAAAAACGAGATCATCCAAAGACAGAAAGAGAGAAAAGAAGTACTCAGGCAAGTTGAAGAAAGTTCTGCTCATAAAGAAAGATCTGCTCAGAAAAAAGAACCAACTGCGCGGCAAGAAAAAATTAAAGAGCTCTCTTCGAAAGAAAAACTAAGCGACAGAGAAGCCAAAAAACTGAACCGCATGGTGGATAAAGAAATTAAAAAACAACAACCAAAAAAATCACTTGAAATAAAGGATAAGTTCGAAATCGCAGATAGTGCTAAAAAACATTCTGTTGCTTACTGGGATTCCATAAGGCCTATTCCTCTCTCATCAAAGGAAAAAATCAGTTATACCGAAAAAGACTCGACAGATATTCTGATGGAAGATCCGGAATATAGGGACTCAGTAGAGAAGGCAAAAAACAAATTTAAATTTAAACATTTATTAGGTGGGCATTCCTACCGGTATGAGGAAAAAGACAGTTACCTGCGCTTCTCAGGTCTGGTAGGTTTAGAAAATGTTTCTTTCAACACGGTGGATGGTTTTTTGTATAAAGGAGATTGGCTTTACAGGAAAAATTTTGAGCAAGGAAAAAGAATTTACTTTTCTCAGGATCTTTCATATGCCTTTGCCAGAGAAGCTTTTTTAAGTAATGGTCATATTTCTTATCGATATGATGGAATAAAAAGAGCCAGTTTATCTGTTTCCGGAGGGCGAAAATCTTCGAATTTTCACAGAAATGGAATGCCGGGAGGTTTGAATATGTTGACAACCCTCTTTTTGAGAGAGAATTATCTGAAATTGTTCCAGGAAGATTATTTAACACTTGGACATTATATTGATATAGTAAACGGACTCAGACTTTATACTGGTGTTGAATATTCAAGTAACACACAACTATTCAATAATACGGATTTTTATCTCTGGGATCCGTTTGAGCATGGGACATATACTTCAAATATTCCGGATAATCCGACAATCACACCCCAACAGGTTTCAAGCCATAACAGCCTGACATTCAAAGGATATTTATCTTATACGCCTCGTTATTTTTATCGTGTTGATAATCATTCCAAAAGAATGGTCTATTCAAAATACCCAACTTTCAGATTGAGTTACAAGCATGGTATTAAGGAGGTTCTGAATTCTGATAGTAAATTTCAATACCTTGAGTTTTCGCTCCGTCAGAATAAGACTATAAAAGGAGTGGGTCGTTTGACTTATATGGCGAAAACCGGAAAATTTTTAAACAATGATGATCTTTATTTTGCCAACTACAAACACTTTGCAACGAACGAACCTTTCTTAGCGTCTATGCTTAGTACCAGCCATTTTCGACTGGTAAACTATTATGAATACAGCACAAATAAAGCTTTTGCAGAAGCACATGTCCGTCTGAGAAATGACAGAATTTTATTGAAACGCTTACCCATTTTAAATAAAACACTTATGCAGGAAAACATCTATCTGAAATATCTCAAAACTGCCGGCAGGAAAAATTACTATGAAATAGGTTATGGCCTGGACCAGGTTTTTCTTCTGCTGAATTTGGAAATATTCGCAGGATTCGAAGGCAGCAATCACAAATACACGGGCTTTAAACTATGCCTGCCCATCATATCAGGTGCAATTACAGTGGGCATGTAGTATTGCTGTTTTAACACAACCCAACAGAAATTTGCTTAAACGAGTTGCCTCATTTATTCTTTAAAAACGATTGCCTCATAGGTGTAGACTTCTGCATCTTTCCATCCTTCCCATCCAAGGCCGGCCTTATTCCGGGAACAATAACCCAGAAATTCTTCCTTGGTCCATCCTTTTTCTTTCGCTACCTGGGGTAAAAGAGTACCGGAGCGCATTCCTTTCTTAATATAAATACCGTGCGTACCCACTTCAATTTCCTCCATGTCATCAATTTTTTTCATTGGAGTCAGGACAGAAATTTCAATATCAATATCCTTTAACTCCCCCTTCAATACACTGGGGAACCTGGTATCTTTGGTAGCTGCAGCTACAGCCATTTTTTGCACAACTTCGTATAAGGGCATATCAGGATTGAACCTTCCTATACAACCCCTCAACTCCCCCTTTTTGGTTAAAGTAACAAACGCCCCTGTCTGTTCTTCCAAAGCTGGGGTTATCTTTTCTTCCTCTGCTTCCGGGAGGCTCCCATTCGCCAGGTAACTTTCAATCGTTTCCCTGGCCAATTCAAGTAATGTCTTTTTTTCCTGATCATTTAGTTGAAAACTCATATCGTTTGATTTTTCCTGATTATTTCTATAAAATGCAACAGCCCAATATCCGACAACCCTGTCTTTTTTTTGGGCGGCATCACCCGAATTCTGGTATTTAACCTTTTTAATTTGAATATCATCTCTCCCCGAGGTAACCTCCAGCATTGTTAAAACTGCAGGCCAACCACACATACTGGTTGCCAGATTAGGAATGTTTTTATTCCTGTTTGCCTGAATCGTTTGAAGCAACTGATCCGGAGAATTGGAAACTACAGCTTCCGCTGTGGCTTTATCTACCTTTTTTGCATCCTGATAATCCGGATAATGAGAAAAATCCGTACTGATCACAAAAAGATTATCCGAATTAAAATAGGGCTCCAGCGCTTCTGCCATTTTTTTGCACGTATGCTTATTTTTTGTGCCTACCACAATAGGTATAATCTGAAAATCTGATTTCATATGATGCTGAAGAAAAGGGAGCTGTACCTCCAGGCTATGCTCCCGGGCATGAGCCTGCTGTTTAAAAACGAAATACTGGTTCTTGTCAATAAGTTTACGGGCAAGATTGCGGTTTACTTTTACTTCACCCAGAGGGGTTTTATAGTTTCCCTTACTGTAAATGGAGGCCCCGTTAAAACTTACCCGGTGCGAAGGGGCCAGTATAAAAATATTTTGATACTCCTTAGCCGGGTTAATTTGCATGTATGAAGCAGCAGCAACCTCTCCTGAAAAAACATATCCTGCATGAGGAGCTATAATGGCAGCAATCTCCTCCTTGTTCTGTCGGGATGAAGCCTTATTAAATAATTGCTTCAGGGTAGAGGTGAGTTGTTCTTTGCTGCCCGGATAGAATGATCCTGCCACAACAGGCTCCCGGTTAATACAAGGTTCCTGTGAATTTCTATCTTCTTTTACTTGCGAATTGCAGGAATTCAGCGAAAAAAGTAAAACGGTAACCGTGAAAACAATCCTGTTGAACATAACCTTCTGTTTTATTAGCGTACACTTGCTAAGATAATAAAATAAGACTCTGATAGCAAATGAACGCTTTAAAAACTGATATGTACAAACTATTGAAAAACAAAGAATTCTTATTTAAAAAATGATAAATGATATTGTCATAACAATCGACCCAAAAAATAATTCTATCTTAGCACCATAAAATGAAACCAATGAAGACAATAGATACAATAAAACAAAACTTTACAGAAGCCAGGGATCTTCTTGATCAGTTCTTGGCAAACGAAAAAAACTTTGAAGCACTTGAAAAAGCCGGGAAAATACTGGTAAACAGTGTAAAACATGGACACAAGATCATCTCATGCGGTAACGGAGGTTCCATGAGCGACGCCATGCATTTTGCAGAGGAGCTTACAGGACGCTTCCGCGACAATCGCCAGCCTATACCAGCTGTGGCCATTGCCGACCCTACGCATTTATCCTGTACAGCCAATGATTATGGTTACGAACACGTTTTTTCCCGCTATGTGGAAGCTTTTGGAAAAGAGGGAGATGTGCTGCTGGCCATCAGTACCAGCGGAAATTCCGGAAACGTGATCAA
>CAZWHH010000175.1:0-5826 GCA_964633615.1 uncultured Bacteroidales bacterium
AATGAATAGAATAGACCAACTTTTTAAAAAGAAAAACAGAAATGTGATATCTGTTTATTTTACAGCGGGGTACCCACGGTTAAATGATACCCGAAAAATTATTGAACACCTTGAGCAGCAGGGAGCCGATATGATAGAAGTTGGCATCCCGTTTTCCGATCCGCTGGCCGATGGGCCTGTTATTCAGAAGAGCAGTAAAGCAGCCCTGGAAAATGGCATGAGCCTGAAACTTCTGTTTTACCAGTTAAATGGTATCAGGAGTAAGGTAAAAATTCCTCTGCTGTTTATGTCTTATTTGAATCCTGTGATGCAGTTCGGGTTTTCTGAATTCTGCAGAACTGCTGCCGCAACTGGTATTGATGGGTTAATAATTCCCGATTTACCCCCTGAGATTTATGAGAGAGATTTTAAAGAAATGATGGAGCTGAACAATCTGAGGAATATTATGCTGGTTTCACCAACTACACGACAAGAGCGCCTGAGGAATGTTCTCAAACAATCAAAGGGATTTGTTTATATGGTTTCTTCGAACAGTACAACAGGTAATGATAAAGATGTTTCCACGAACCTTGAATTTGTTTCCAGAATAAAGGAAATAAATCAGGATGTTCCTGTAATGGTGGGATTTGGGATCGATAGCCGGGAGAAGATCCGGAAAGTGAACCATTTTGCTAATGGAGCTATCATCGGGAGTTATTTTATTAAGTCTCTCAATGGAGATCTTCAGGAAAATATAGAAACTTTTATGAATCGAATAAAACCTTAAGAAAATGATTATTCAACTTGAAAAAGATATTCGGCAGGAAGAGCAGGAAGAACTACTAAAATTATTGAAGCTTCATCGCTTCAGTATTAAAACTGTTCGTACCCAGTTGGGAAATTATATTCTGGCTATTGGGAATGATGATTTTGATATTCGGAGAGCCGGAAATTTACCCGGTGTAGCTGATGTTCATGCCGTGAACGATAAACATCTGCTGGTTTCTTCTAAATGGAAAACAAGCCCGACACGTATTCATTTAGGTGATCAGGTGTCAATAGGAGGAGGTGGGTTTAGTGTAATTGCAGGGCCATGCGCTATTGAAAGTGCGGAAAAGACGGAAGAGGTAGCTTATTACCTGCAGGAACAGAATATAAGACTCATGCGGGGCGGTGTATTTAAACCCCGAAGTTCACCCTATTCTTTCAGGGGAACAGGACTGGAGGGACTGAAATATTTCTCTGAAGTATGTAAGGAAAAAGGAATAAAGGTAGTTACTGAAGTGATGCAACCTGAAATGATAGAATTCATGTATCCAATGGTAGACGTGTTTCAGGTGGGAGCAAGAAACTCACAGAATTTTGATTTATTGGATGAGTTGGGTAGGGTTGATAAGCCTGTATTGCTAAAGAGGGGGCTATCCGGAACAATCGATGAACTGCTCTATTCTGCCGAATATATTTTCTCCGGGGGAAATGAACAGATCATTCTTTGTGAAAGAGGAATACGAACTTATGAAAAAGCCTATAGAAATACTTTGGATTTAAATGTGATACCCCTGCTGAAAGAAAAGACGCATTTGCCTGTAGTCGTTGATCCGTCTCATGGAACAGGAATCAGAAGTCTGGTGGAACCCATGACCCTTGCTGCTGTGATGGCAGGAGCTGATGGAGTAATGATTGAAATCCATCCAAACCCTGAACAAGCAATGTCTGACCCACAGCAAACATTAAGTTTTGAAGAGATGTCACTTTTGAATCAAAGAATTAATAAAGTTTTAAATTTTAGAGAAACAGAACTATTTGCATAGATGTTTTAAAAGGAAGAGCGATTTTTATTATTTTTACCCTACCTGATTAAATGATTAAATCAATGAACAATAAATTTTTGAAATTTATCTTTTGATCTTTTAATCATAGAAGGAAGAAACTATTTTATAAATCGTTAAACTTTTTATTATGTTACAGAAAAATATTTTGTTGGTTCTATCAATTCTTCTGATTTGCTTAGGGGGCTGCAAGGATATCTCAACAGATCAGCAAAGCGTTTCAAAGGTTCAATTCATTAAAGATCAAACGGTTCAAAATGTTCAGAAAGAGTTATTGGATGAGTATGGATCGGATTATGAATTCAGAATCAATAAGGGAGTACAGCAGGTTGGCAATTTCTGGCGTGAATCAGATGGTACTAAAGAGGACTTTGTTACCTTTTGTAAAGAGAATTTTATTGCGGATCAAAAGGAACTGGATCTTGTTTTTCAGAAGATCTCTGATAAAATTGAGATTTTAAGAGGGAACTTTCATCAGATCGCTGTTAAATTAATGGAACCGCTGCATTTGGACAGGGGACCGATTCATAAGATAGATCACATGTTTGCACAGTATGATGCCTCCTCCCACTTGAAACAGGATTTTTATGAGAATAGAATCGCCTTTTATACATTGCTTAACTTTCCTCATTATTCTCTTGAGAAGAAGAATGAACTGGGTCCGGAATGGAGTCGTAAGAAATGGGCTTATGCCAGAATGGGTGACATGTATACTTCAAGAGTCCCGGCTGAATTGTTGCAGAATAAATCGCAGACTTTAACCGAAGCAGGTTCTTACATAGACAGTTATAACATCTATATGGGAAATTTAGTGGATGATGAAGGAAATACTTATTTTCCTGAAGATCTTCGGTTGATTACTCACTGGGGTCTGCGTGATGAACTTAAATCAAACTACAATACAGAGAATGGACTCAAAAAGCAGGAGATGATCTACCAGGTGATGCTGGATATTATCAATCAGGATATTCCTCAAAAGGTTATTAATAATGATCAGTATCAGTGGGATCCGTTCAATGATAAACTTTATGAAAAAGGGGAAGCTATAGAATTTGAGAAAGAAGAAGATAAGCGCTATCAAGTGCTTCTTGATAATTTTAAAGCCGTAAAGGCCATTGATCCCTATCAACCTTATAATGATACGTATATTAAACGAGCTTTTGCTGGTAATATGGAAATGCCTAAGGAAGAGGTTGAAGAGCTTTTTATTGATTTTGTATCTTCTGAACAGGTGAGAGAGGCTGCAAAGTTAATTAAGAAACGATTGGGCAGAGATTTGAATCCTTTTGACATTTGGTACAATGGTTTTACAGGCAATCAATCGGTTTCCGAGGAGAAACTGGATAATATTCTGCAGAATAAATATCCTGATCGAAAAGCCTTTGAAGCTGATTTACCTAATATTCTAAAAAAACTGGGTTTTTCTGCTGAAAAAGCTCAATCGATAGCCTCTAAAGTAACAGTTGATCCGGCTCGGGGTGCCGGGCATGCATGGGGCGCTGAAATGAAATCTGATGTAGCCCGTTTGCGTACAAGAATTGGCAGCAACGGGATGAACTACAAGGGTTATAATATTGCAGTACATGAGTTTGGACATAATGTAGAACA
This sequence comes from uncultured Bacteroidales bacterium, assembly GCA_964633615.1. GTDB lineage: Bacteria > Bacteroidota > Bacteroidia > Bacteroidales > UBA12077 > JAGXLC01. The sequence continues at coordinate 3,417 of CAZWHH010000175.1, forward strand.
AACCATCACGCTTCAGGATGTGGATTATTATATGCTTAATGGTGTGCCAAATACCGCTTTTACCGAGGCCATAGCTTTTCTTTTTCAGGCAAGGGATCTGAAATTACTTGGCAGAGGCCAGAAAAGTTCCGGTAAGCAGGATATGCTTGCTCTTTCGAATTTTTGGTCAGCTTATGAAATAATGGGTGTTTCATTGGTAGATATGAATGTGTGGGAATGGATGTATGAAAATCCTGATGCTACCAAGGAAGAACTGCATATGGCAGTAGTCCGTATTGCCAAAGAAATATGGAATAAGTACTATGCAGATGTATTGGGAGTGAAAGATTCACCCATTCTTGCTGTTTACTCTCATATGGTTACCAGTCCATTATATCTTTCAGCTTATCCGGTCGGAATTTTAATTCATTTCCAGATCGAACAATTCATTCAGGATAAGAATTTGGCTAAGGAAATTTCCCGCATGCTTGAAAATGGCAGGGTAACACCACAACACTGGATGAAAAAGGCTGTTGGTGAAAAATTGTCCAACGAGCCATTGCTCAATGCTGCGGATAAAGCCATAAATAGTTATGATCTGAACGATTAAGAATATGGGAGTTAAGTAATGTTGAATGAACACGTACCACGTCTTTCTCTTAACAAAAAGATGTGGTATGTGTGTTTATTAATGAGTTTTTAATTTATTGAGAATCTAATAACCCTATTGATGAATAATAGGGATGTTGTTTCTTATCCATTTATTATTAGTGAGTGTGGTTCAAATAAATTTTTGTTGAATAAAAAAATCCTATTATTTTTTTGATTCCAACCCGGGTTATTTTATATTTCTTTTTTATCTATAATTTGATAAGCAATAGAACAATAAACCCCAAATATTTGTTGTTATAAAAAGAAAGAATAAGAAAATAATCGTATTGATTACAGCCGGCCAATTAATTAGAAGAAATCTTCTTATTTATTTACAAAAAAATATGGTTTAAAAGTTTCTTTAATTTACATTTGGCCTTAATAATTAGAGAGGAACTATGAAAACAAACATGAAATTGACTTTCCCAGAATTGTTTCAGGATACGGTTAGAAACTACGGAGATGAGGTATTTCTCTCATTTGTAGACGAAAAACCTTATACCTATAAGGAAGCTGATCGGAAAATTACGGCAGCCATTTCTTTTTTAGAAGAGTTAGGAGTTAAACCAGGGAATAAAGTAGCTATTTTAAGTTCCAATATGCCAAACTGGGGAATCAGTTACCTGGCAGTAACATTTATGGGAGCTGTGATTGTTCCGCTATTACCGGATTTCAAAACCCATGAAATTAAAAATGTATTGAATCATTCCGAATCAAAGACTCTTTTGGTATCGAATGGTTTATTAAATAAGCTGGATGAGGAAATAAAAAATAATTTGGATAGTATAGTGGAAATTGACGATTTTTCCATACTAAAATCACCCAAAGATGTTTCTGAATTTAATTTAAATGCAAATCCAAAGAGAAAATACGAGGTAGATGAAGATGATGTGGCTTCGATTATATATACTTCAGGAACAACAGGTAAATCAAAAGGGGTGATGCTGTCTCACAAGAATATTGCTTATACAGCCATTGCTACAAAGAAAATTCAATGGGTTGATGCCTCAGATCGATTCTTATCGATTTTACCTTTGTCGCATACTTACGAAAATACACTTGGATTTGTTATTCCGATGATTAGTGGAGGTTCTGTATATTATTTAAAGAAAGCACCTACACCTTCCACTTTGTTACCTGCATTAAAGAAAGTAAAACCAACCCTTATGCTTTCTGTACCTTTAATTATTGAAAAGATGTACAGGACAAAGGTGCTTCCACAATTTCAAAAATCCTGGTTTCTGCGGATGATATATAGAGTTCCTTTTTTCAGGAAGAAACTTAATTATTTAGCAGGAAAAAAATTAAAAGCCACTTTCGGCGGAAATTTGAAATTTTTTGGAATAGGGGGAGCCAAATTGAATAGTAAGGTGGAAAGATTTCTTTCTGAAGCCAAATTTCCATATGCTATAGGATATGGTCTTACTGAGACCTCTCCTTTATTGGCCGGAGCAAATCCTCAGAAGATAAAATTATATTCAACAGGTCCTCCCATGGAAGGAGTGGATATTAAAATCAATGATCCCGATCCGGTAACAGGAGAAGGAGAAATTTGGGTAAAAGGGCCAAATGTTATGAAAGGGTATTATAAAGAGCCTGAATTAACAAAAGAAGTCTTTTCAGAAGATGGTTGGTTTAAAACGGGTGATCTGGGTGTTTTTGATAATAATAATAACCTGTTTATTAAAGGCAGACTTAAAAATATGATTGTTGGTAACAATGGAGAAAATATTTACCCGGAAGAGATTGAGTCTGTTATAAATAATTTTCATCATGTAGT
>CAZWHH010000176.1:0-5764 GCA_964633615.1 uncultured Bacteroidales bacterium
GAACTGAGTACAGCCAGGTTGCTGTTTAATTTTAAATTGTATATTTCATAGGTGTTTAAGAACCCGTCTTCCAGGGAATCTTTATTTTGTGTAAAAGCCATTTTCGAATACAAGGGATTTTTATCATTAATTAAAGTGTGCATGGCCAAATGCAGGATCTGGTATTTGTGGGCTGTCTTTTTGAACTTTTCTTCAGTGGCCTCTTCATTTTCATAAATATCACCATTAAAAAGGGGAGCTATGGCATGAACTTCCCTGGAAATACCTTTAAGGGGATATAGTTTTTCCCTGTAGTGCTGTCTGGTCATTGTTTGATTCTTGCTTAGCTCTTTTATATTGCCGTAAGTAGGGGCAAATGCTGCCAGCACATTACGATTTTCTTTATTCTTTTTTTGTTTTGAAAATAGAATCCGGGCAGAATAAGAATAACTAATATCCTGGTTTTTAATAAGGTAATTAATATTCCGGTAATTAATACGATTTGTGTCCGGCTTGTTGGTGATTAAGATCTCAAATGGTATATAAGAAAGAACATCGTCAGGGATAATAGTAAGCTTATTGATATTTTTCAGGGGAAGGAAAGACAAAAGTTTAGAATAGACAGACAAGGAATTCTGTGTATAATTTTTATAATCGTTGAGGTTGTGGGTGGAAAAATTTCTTTGGGTTAGAAATTTTCTTAATGCGTGTATATTTTTTAAGATTGTGCTGTCTTTTCTTATTTTCTTTATCAGCAGGGTATCTTTTTCAATGTAAAACAAAAAGAAATTATTTTTCAGTACTGAGAATTCCAACAGTCCCTGGTTTTTGTTCATTTTACTTTGTACATAAGAAATATTGATCTGGTTTCCCTGGTATTTTAAAGCATAGTAATCCGGGTACTTTTGTTCAAAAACTTCGACTAACTCGTTTAGTTTCTGATTGAATTTAAATATCTGGTTTTTCCAGTAACTAATTTTGTTCTCTTCCGGATGCATTTTCTTTTGCTCCTCGAAAATAAGTTCTTCATACCTATAGATTTTTTTCTTGAGTGAATTTTCTTTCTCTTGAAGCGTGTCCGGGATGTTCCCAAGTTGCCTGGCTTCACTTGCCTGTAAATTATCAAGCAGAACAGCCGATTTTCCTTTTTCTGAATATTGGAAGGCTTTATTCAGGTATTTTTCTTTTTTGCTTAGCGAATATAATCTATAGGCAGTTTTCATTGCCTCTGAATAAGTTTCTTTTTCGTGGCTGGTGATAAATAGTTTGCTTTCCTGGCTGAGATACCCTTTTCGTAATTTTTCTATTGCATTTGTTGCGGATTCATAGGTTTGTAAAGCCAGTTCTTTATATTTTGTATTCGTATCCGGATATTTATTTAATACAAGCGCTTTATTTTTTAATACCTTGATCAGTTCAACTTTTGAATAAACCTCTGAAATATCCGGATTGTTATAAATTGAAGTATCCTTAAAAACAGGAGATAAACTGTTTAAAGATTTCTGATAGTATTTCAGTGCGGCGGCATAATTATTCTGTCTTTCAAATAAAGTACCAAGATTGTTATAACATCTGGCTGTTCTTGGATGTGATTCATTAAAATGTTTCTTATTGATTATTAATGCTTTTTCAATTAGCTTTTGCGCTTCATTATATTTCTTTTGGTTAAGCATTAATATGCCATAATTCAAATAATTATTTACAAGTCCAAAATAAGTATCCCCGAAAAATGTTTTTGTATGTTCTATAGACTCTTTAAAATGTTTTTCAGCTTTCTTATATTTTTTCTGATCCGCGTATAGTAATGCCAGATTACCTATTGGAAGAACAATAGATTCAGAATTTAAAGATTTGTAGATTGCATAACTTGTTTTGTAAGAGTCAATTGCTTTTTTGTATTCATTTAATTCTTTTTGCACAATTCCATAGTTGTTGTAGGTCATAGCGATTAAAGTCCTGTTTTTAACTGAATCAGTCAGGAACAGCTCCAGTGCCTTTTGATAGTACCTTTCTGCCTTATTATAATCTTTTTGCCGGGCGTATATATTGGCTATGTTGCTGTAATTAGTGCCTGATTTGCCAGGAGGTGTAGAGGAATTGCCATTGTAAATATTTTCTGCCTTTTGATAATATTCAAGAGCCGATTTATAATTCCCCTGCTTCTTGTAAACAACACCAATATTAACATAGGTATGGCCAATTTCAGGATGGGTTAAAGCGTATAAAGACTGTTTTACTTTCAACTCCTTTAAAAAAAGTTGTTTTGCTTTTTCCATCTCTCCTTTTGAAACCATTTTAATTCCTTGTTTTTTAAGAGATAAAGCAGAATCCTTTAACATCTCTGCTTGTACACTATCTCCTTGCGCTTTAGAGAGAATACTAAGCAGGATCAGGAAAATCATCAATATGTTACTCTTCTTCTTCAATACTTAAAACAATTTTTACAAAAATAATAAATACAAGACAGGAAAAAACATAAAAAAATACATCCTCGTAATCAGGAAATTATAAGAATAGAATAAAATTTTATTAAAAAACAGGGTTACCTTTTGGTGTTTTTCGGAATAAAGGGGTGAAGGGTTTACAAAAATGATCTTTCAATTATATAATAACCCCAAAATTCTATTAGCTATGAATTCACAACCTTTATTTCCCCAGGAACAAGAAAACAACGATTTTTTTCAGCGGTTCGAAAGCGCTAAACTCTGGAACTCAGAGATGACTAAAGTACGAGGTGGCAATAATGAGTCCTCTGACGATGAAGAGGAAGAGGATTTGCCTGAAAGTCAGACAAGTGAAGATCCACTTCAAAAAGATGGTTTTAATTAGTAGTAAGGCTTAATGTCCAATTATTAAATTTTTTGATGTTATGGAAAAGTTTAAAATTATTGAGGATTACCTCAACGGTGATCTTAATCCCTATGAAAAAAGAAAAGTAGAAAATGCAATCGGGGAGAATGATGAATGGAAAGAGGAATATCAATTGCGAAAAGAGGTAAATCAGGCCATTGCTGAAAATGAAGTAATGCAATTTCGTGATCAGATTGATGCCATTATGGTTGAAAATGATTCTCCTGCGTACAAAAAATCTGTCCGGAAGCTTAAACGCTCTGTGAATAAAAAAGTGGTAGTTGCTGCTTCATTCATTTTTCTTCTCGGAATTGGAGGAATGAGTCTTTATTTAAACAATCAAACCGTGAATGAACAGCAAATTTTTGAGGAGTATTATCAGCCTTATGAGGTAACCATAAATTTTCGTTCGGCTGATACCGAACTCAATAGCATTCTTACCAGGGCAATGCAGCAATATAAACAGCATAATTATCATGAGGCTTTAACTCTCTTTAAAACAGTTTTGAATAAGAAAGATGATATGGCTGCCAGTTTGTATTCCGGGATATCTTATATGGAAGTTGAGGAATATAAGAAAGCCAATCAGTCACTTAAAACAGTGATTGATAATGAGAAGAACCTTTTTGTTGAACAGGCAAAATGGTATATGTCTATGTGTTATATTAAAATGAAAGAAAATAAAAAAGCATCTGCTCTTTTGAAAGAATTAGAGAAAGAAAGCTCCTTTTACAGAAGAGATGCCCGGAATATCTTAAAGAAACTGGATTAATGTTTGGCCCGAACCAGCAATGTTTAATCTATAAGAATGATTTAAAAATGAAATATCCATGAATACCAAAGATCAAATCGAAAAGTTGTTTTTATCGAATGTTTCTCATCGTGTGAGAACTCCACTTAATTCCGTGATTGGTTTTTCTAAATTGCTGCTTGAATCCGATATGTCCGGAAACCAGGTCAGGGAGTTTTCCAGAAGAATTCTCGATAGTGGATATGATATCCTGAATTATTTTGAAAATCTGATGATTTTATCTGAAATAGAGTCCGGGATGATTCAGGTGAATCCTGTAAAATTTTCTATAAATCCCTTTTTGTCAGAAATCATAGACGAATATAACGAAAGATTTTCCGAGGCGGAAAAAATTTTCATTCACAGGGAATACAAAAGTTCTAATCCTGATTTTATAATGAACACTGATGAGTATCTTTTCAGACAAATTGTTTTGAACAGTTTTCAGTTAATCCAAAATTCCATCCTTGAAGGGCAGATTTTAGTCGGATATGTTCCGGGTGAGAACTCTGTTACTTTACGTGTTAAAACCTGGAATTGCTCATATAAAAAAGATATTTCTGAAGAAAATCTAAAAACCCTGTATCTTCAGGATTATGACAGTCAGGAGTACCTGTTAATGAAAACTTTAAATCATTTATTAAACCTTCTGAATGGCAAACTGGAAATTCAGTTTTCAAATAATAAGCAATTGGTTTTCAGTATAACTCTGATAAATAAGCTAGTTCGAATAACCGCTTAAATCAAATTGTTAACAAATTAATTTTATATATATGCAATATAATTCCAAAACGCTTACGATCTCTACCAAAAAAGGTAAAATAAAAATTTTAAAAAGCCAGATAGTGTCCTGCCAGGAATTTATGGTGGGTACGCTTTTGACTTTACACAACAAAAAAAGTTACTTGCTGAAGGAAGACATTGGAGATTTGAAATATTTTCTTTCTGAAGAAAACTTTTTTATACCCAATAAATATTCAATTGTTAACCTTGAGTATTTTGAAGCTTTGTTTTCCGATGAAATTGTCCTGAATACAGGGAGAAGTTTTAAATTATTGGAAAATCGGAAAAATTCTTTGATATCAAGGTTGCAATTGCAAGAAACAATTACAAATTAGTTCGGTAAAGTGAGAAAGGATTATAATTTTGAGTAATGTTTATATACTAACATTAGCTGGAGAAGGAGGAGAAGATGATAGCAATGAAAAACGATGGTAATAAAAATGATTCTCCTTTTTCTCCTTCTTTTGAATAAATGAGTGCAATCTAAAGAGACGCTCGTATCGTTCAAAATTTAGCTTTTTATACCGGTCTCTTAAATTACTCAAAAAAATTAGTGAATAGGGTATCTTACCTCAGTAAAGAAAGTTGAGCCCAATGTATATTCCATCTGTACCATCTCTTTTATCCAGGGCTCTGCCATAATCTACTGCAAGAACAAAATTGTTGTTCATAGCAATATGTAATCCAGCCCCTGCACTGCTGTGTATTCCATGGGTCATCCCATTAAAAATGTCTCTTTCATGAAATGCATCCGGTACATTTTCCTTTGAAAAATCTATAGGATCTGTCACAAGCCCATTGTCCAGAAATCCGCTCAGCGCCAGGTAAAAATGTTGTTTGAACATTTTTAATCTCCAGAATTTCCATCGTAATTCGATATTGTTATATAATATATCATCCCCCAGTACCCGGTTTCTCAAAATCCCCCGCAGAGATTTCTTCCCTCCCAGTCCTTCTACATTAACACTTTCCGTATAAGAACTGATTAAGTAGGACTGCATATAAAAAGGGGCTTCTCCTGCTATAGTGCCCTGATAACCAACTCTTAAAGCCAGATTCAAGTCCCTGGGGATGAGAGTGAAATAATGCCGGTGAATGAGAGCTAACTTCAGAAATTGATTTTCCCTGTTGCCCAGTATACCCGGTGCTGCTGATAACATAATTTCAGACCATATTCCTTCCATTGGATTAGCCTTCTGGTCTCTTGTATCATAAATAATACCTGTTTTTAAATAATTGATTACTCCACCATTGGCTTCTTTTTCGGGAATAATACCCCATTCTATATATTTATCATAAAGGGTAATCGTATCATTTAATGTATTGTCTGAGCTTTTTTTATTGTATTCTTCAAAATCAAAT
>CAZWHH010000177.1:0-5760 GCA_964633615.1 uncultured Bacteroidales bacterium
GCTAAATAAATAATAATTATTATAAATTTGATAACCTGCAGCAAGGTAATGCGTATTCTTATTAATGAAAAAACTTTTATTCATAATATTTTCACTGTTTTTAACTAAGTTGATATTCTCTCAGGATCCTCAATTTACTCAGTTTTACGCTTCTCCTTTATACCTTTCGCCTTCTTTTGCCGGTAGCACGAAAGGCAGCCGCATTGCTTCCAATTATCGTAATCAGTGGCCTTCTCTGCAAAAGTCTTTTGTAACATATGCTTTTTCTTTTGATCATTATTTTCATAAGCTTAATAGTGGTTTAGGAGCATTGATTCTGAGAGAACAAGCAGGGTCCGGTGTTTTATCCACAACGAATGTCGGGTTGGTCTATTCTTATCATATTGATTTGACACATGAGTGGAGAGTGATCCCCGGGATGCATTTTATGTATACACAAAGAGGTCTTCATTTTTATAAACTTACATTTGGAGATCAGCTTGCCGGTAATTACGAAACCTCAATTGAAGTCCCTTCGGAGGACTTTACATGGGATGTGGATGCCACTGCATCCGTGCTGGCGTATTCTGATCAACTCTGGTTTGGTTTAACAGTAGATCATTTATTGATGCCTGATCAATCACTCACCGGGGACCAAAGTATTGTCGATATAAAATATTCCGCTTTTGGAGGAATGCGAATCCCAATAGGGCAAAATTATAACAGAGATCCTTTTGAAAGCATTTTTCCTGCTTTTCATTTTCAGCAACAGGGAAATAATTCCCAATTAAACCTTGGAGTTTACTATCATAAAATGCCTTTTATGATTGGGCTCTGGTATCGTGGCATCCCTGTCTTTAAGGAGATCCCCAGCAATGATGCAATTGCTGTCTTGCTTGGTTATAAAATAGATCAGTTTAACATTGGTTATAGTTATGATGTGACCATCTCAAAATTAGCAGGTTTAACTGATGGAGCCCATGAGATATCGCTTATCATTCAATTTGGTGAATATTTAACACCACGCCAGAAATGGATTGTTAATCCGTGTCCTGGTTTTTAATTATGCCTGCCCACTAAAAAAAGTCCTTTGATATTTTTATTTAGCTTTCTATTAATATATATTTGCCTTCAGTTTAAATAAAAATATTGTAACAATGAAGAAATTAAATCTCTGGCTTAATGTTATTTTAATTATCGCAGTAGTAATACTTTTTGTATTTCAATTTACATCTTTCAGTTTGAAAACTGAAGAAGCCGGACAAAAAGAGGAAACAAGTCAACTCCCGGAAGAGATTGAAGGGCAATTAAATGTCGCTTATGTAAATATCGATTCTTTATTATCAGGCTATGATATGTATCTTGATAAACAGGAAGAATTTGTTGAAGAACAAACAAGTTCCCAGGCTGAACTACAAAGTCGAAGCAGAGAGTTGCAGCAAGAGGTTAAAAGCCTGCAGGAAAAGGTTAATAAAGGGTTAATTACACGAGCTAAAGCAAGAATGATACAGCAAAATTTAGGTCAAAAGGAGCAACAGTTGTATCAATTGAGAAGTTCAATGAGCTCTGAATTAGCCGAAAAAGAACAGATAATCTATAGACAGGTACTTGATAATGTGATGAATTATCTGGATGAATATGCCAAAGAGAATGGTTATCACTATATATTAAGCTTTTCTTTTGGAGGCCCCATTCTTTACACTGATGAAAGACTTGAAGTGACGCAGGAGGTTTTGAAAGGCCTGAATGCAAAGTATGATCAAGAAAACGAAGAGAAAAAATAATTTAATTGTTTTTTATTAGCAAATGAAGAGTATCCCCAATGGATGCTCTTTTTTAGTCATAGTAAATTCAGATATTTTTTATTTTTGATCTTTTGGATTTGTTTTAAAAAGAATATATCGCTGGATTGTTGAGTTCAAAATGGACTGGGTTAACTTTTTTATTATACCTTTCGTTATACAAGGATCGATATTATATAATGAATACAGAAAGAGAGAGAATAATTAAAGCAAATCAGAAGGAATTTAAGTTGTTTTATAATCAGCTCCCCTTTATTGTACCTGATCATATTATTGATTACACCAGGATGCGTGACCAACTTGTGTCTGAAATTAATTCGTATGTTTCCTGGGGTTATCATAGAACAAAAGTGGATTGTTCGTCTTTATCAAAAGGCTGTCTGTCATGTGGAGAAGGCACATGGTCGTGTTTATTTATTAACAATAAATGTAATGCAAACTGCTTTTATTGTCCAACCTCCCAAAATGAAGATGGTAACCCTACCACACAAACCATAGAGTTTCCCGAAGTGGAAGATTACATTAGCTATCTTAAAAAGTTTGGTTTTAAAGGAGTGAGTATTAGTGGGGGAGAACCTTTATTAAGTCTTGAAAAGAGTCTTCACTTTATTAAACGTATTCGTGAAACTTTTGGAAAAGAAATGTATATATGGCTATATACCAATGGGATACTTGCGAATACGGAAAATTTGAATCTCCTGAAAGAAGCTGGATTGGATGAAATAAGGTTTGATATTGGGGCCGTGGGATATAATCTTGAAAAGGTACGTTTGGCAAAATCCATAATTCCTGTGGTGACTGTTGAAATACCAGCTATACCAGAAGATTATGGGAAATTAAAAAATGTGGTACAGGAACTTGCATTTATAGGAGTAGATCATCTAAATCTGCATCAGATAAGATGTACAGAACATAACTACACAAAACTCCTTAAAAGAAATTATACTTTTTTGCATGGACCGAAGATAACTGTTTTGGAATCTGAACTTACAGCGCTTCGATTGGTTCAATATATAAGGAAAAATCATGTAAATTTACCGGTAAACTATTGTTCTTTTATTTATAAATACCGTTTCCAAAGGATGGCTGCCCGGCAAATCTTTGCTCCTTATGTGGTAAAACCCCATGAAGAAATTACTGAAACCGGGATTATTCGCGATCTGTTTTTAAAAGGAGAGAAGGAAAAAATAAGAGATCAGTTTTATTTACTCCGGGATAATTTGCCAGAAGAAAACTTTGCTTTGATGAATGATGAGAAAGAACTTCATTTTACAAAGAAATGTTGGAGACTAATAGATTTTACAAAATTTGATTTATTTATAACTTATTCAAGGCCGTTTATTTTACCTTCAGTTTCATATCGTAATATTTTCAGGGAGATCCTCTTAAATCGCAATAAAAAAATTGTACTGGAACGATCACCGGTTTTGCATAATCATCGGATTAATGCAAATGAGCTGGCACTGTATGAATCTTTTTTTATTAATAACGCTTATTCCCATAAAGATTATAGACATATTGATACCATATTGGAACCGGACAGGTCAAAATGCAGAGTTCATGAAGAACTTGGTTTTATTGTAGACATTTATGATCTTGAAAGATTAAGATGGGGACTGCTTGATTATTATTAGCTTATTATGGTGATTGGATCATATCATATTACTTTCCGGAACTATCTTCTTTTTTGTAAACTATGGGTTTGGCATTTTCTTTCGTACCGGGAATAACTATAATAGAGTACAAAATTCATCGATTCGTGATCTGTTTAAAAGTTATTGTAAATAATTGATGCCCATTTTTTATTCGGATATCATAGATAATATTATTAATGTAGAAAATGCATTGGGAATGACCTCTTTTTTTGTGTCCATCAGTCTGTAATCAGCTAATGTATATTTTTTCGCCTTAAGTTTTTTCAGAAAATCCCTCTCTTGTTTTTTTACCTCCTCTTCAGTTCCTGTCATCTTTTTCATTTTAAGTGACTGAAAGTTCACGGCAGCAGTCATCAAAAAGTCATTTAACCGGGCAATTTTTTCTATCTCTTTTTTACATTGGTCGAAGCTATCAAACCCCTCGTTCTGCATAATTTCTTCTAATTTTTTCTTATCGGGAACTCCATCAATCTCTTTCTTGTATTGAATGATATTTTCGCAAACCTTATTTATTTTATTCCATTGATCCTTTGTAAAAATATTATCATCCTCCGGGAGATTCTCTCCAAATTTTTCTGTAATCTGTTTGGGGATGGTTTTTTCTTCAACATTTTCTTTTTCAGCCGTTTTTTCTTTTACTGGAATCTTTTCATCTTCATTTTCACCATTTTCTGAATCCTTTAGGCCACAACTGGTTAAAGTAAATACAAATAGGGTTAAAACCAAAAAAGGCAATATTTTTGTCATAAATAGATCCTCTTGAATTATTTTCATTGGAAAATTGATATAAAATTAACGAAAAATTATTTATATTTCAATTTATAAGAAGATTAAACATATGGGCTGAACCATAATCTAAAAAAATAAATTTTTGAATATGCTATATTTTGAAAAAGAAAAATCATTCGCTCATAAACTCGATCAGAAAGATTCGTTGGCCGGTTTTCGCGATCGTTTTTATATTCCCGGCAATTCTATATATATGGATGGGAATTCGCTGGGATTGTTATCTAAAGATGCTGAATATTCGGTAAACCGGATAATGAATGAATGGCGGGATTTGGCAATAAAGGGTTGGTTGCAGGCTAAAACACCCTGGTTTTATCTGGCTGAAGAGATTGGGAAAAAGGCAGCTAATATAGTAGGTGCTAAGCCTGAGGAACTGATAATGACAGGTTCAACAACTGTAAACATTCATGCTTTACTTAGTTCATTTTATAAACCTGAAGGACATCGAACCAAAATATTGGCAGATGAACTTAATTTCCCCTCTGATATATACGCTTTGAAAGGGCAAATTAAGTTGAGAAATTTTGATCCTCAGGAAAATTTGATCCTGACACCTTCAGAAGACGGATATGTTCTGGATGAGGATCGTATCGTTGAATTGATGACCGATGAGGTAGCCATTGCTTTTTTGCCCTCTGTTTTATATCGTACAGGACAATTGCTTGATATGGAGTATTTAACTCGTAAAGCCCATGAAAAAGATATAATGATTGGATTTGACTGTAGCCATTCTGCAGGATTGGTTCCTCATCAATTTAATAACTGGGGTGTGGACTTTGCTGTTTTTTGCAGTTATAAATATTTGAATGGGGGACCTGGTTGTTCTGCATTTTTATATGTGAATGAATCCCATTTTGGTAAAGAACCCCTATTAGCGGGGTGGTTTGGTAATAAAAAAGACACACAGTTTAATATGTCCCTGAATTTTGAACCGGCAGACACGGCAGGAGCCTGGCAGATTTCTTCACCGGGGATTCTTGGTAGTGCCCCCATGGAAGGAAGCATAGATTTGATAAACGAGGCCGGAATTCAAAAGATTCGTGAAAAATCTAAAAAGCTGACATCCTATCTCGTGTTTCTTATCCAGGAATATCTGAGTTCAGAACCTTATAATTTTAAAATTGTAAGTCCCGAAGACCCTGAAAGCCGGAGCGGACATATTGCAATAACGCGCGAAAATGAGTTGTTCCGTATTAATGAAGCTTTGAAAAACAAAGGAGTGATACCGGATTACCGGCCTCCTGGGTTAATTCGCCTGGCCCCCTCTCCATTATATAATACCTTTGAAGATGTGTGGAATGTTGTGCAATACCTCAAAGAAATTATAGATACATCCGAATATGAAAACTTTTCTTCTGAACGGGATGCTATCTCCTAGTTTAGATTGTTTTCATAACAAAAAAAAGAGGCCATCCTGGTGGATTGCCTCTTTTCTGTTAATGGTTTGATTTATGATATCTCAATTGAGCGATTGCTGTTTTTAATCAGTTCTGATTTCTTGGGAATATTGATTCTTAATATTCCATCGTGATAAT
>CAZWHH010000178.1:0-5754 GCA_964633615.1 uncultured Bacteroidales bacterium
TTTGGTCAAATGTAATTTTGACATAATCGTTCTGATGTACGATCATAATAATTAAGTTTTTAAAAGGTTTGAAAGAAAGAGAATTTTACGTTTCAAATATAAATTTTTTGTAACACACAATTAAAATCTTTAGAGAAAATCCTTCCGTGTTTGAATGAAAATAAATTTGGGGATAACCATATTATTTCATATAAACTTGCTTATTTTAATAAAAAGTTTCTTTTTGGCAATGGGTTTGCTGATATAATCATTACAACCTGCATCTATACTTTTTTTCGCATCGTCACTCATGGCATAGGCAGTTTGGGCTATAATGGGAACATCGCTGTGCCGGTCTGAAGCACGTATCTTTCTTGTAAGTTCCAGGCCTGTTGTATCGGGAAGTTTAATATCCATTAGTATGAGGTTAATTTCCGGATTGTTCAGAAAGGCTTCATATCCTTCTTCGCCTGTTTTACAAACAAGGACTTCAAATCCACCGGGTTCCAGCATCTCTTTCATGTATTCAAGGCTTGTAGGATCATCCTCTATGATTAATATTGTTCTGCCTTCACCGAAAGGCTGATCCTGTAATTCCTTCGTGCTCTCCTTATTTACTGTCTTTCGTCGGGTTTTATAAGGAAGGGTGAAATAGAAAACCGAACCCTCTCCTTCTTTGGATTCCACCCCCATTTGTCCGCCCATCAATTCTACCAGGTTTCTGGAAATTGTCAGTCCCAATCCTGTACCTTCATGACTTCTGCTTGTCGTAGCTTCTGACTGCCTGAACCGCTCAAAAATATATTCTTGCTCTTTTCTTGTGATACCTATTCCCGTATCTTTAACATAGAACAGCAACTGACCTTCAGAGTTAAATTCATATCCAAATTCTATGCTCCCCTCATAGGTAAATTTAAGGGCGTTGTTTAACAAATTATCCATGATTTGTCTGAAACGGCTGGGATCAGAGTATATAAAGCTTTTATCATCTTCAAGAGATTGATTTAATTTTAGTTGTATTTGACTTTTTCCTTTGATATTGAACTGATTTTTGTAAACCCTGTAAAGTTCTTTCATCACATCATTCAGACAAAAATCCTGATAATCCAGGGTTAACTGATTGGCTTCGATTTTTGATACATCAACAATGTCATTGATAATATTTAATAAATGACTGGCTCTGGAGTGAATGATATCAAGAAATTTTCTCTGTTTGGCCTGTGAAAATTCTTGTTCCTGCAACATCTGCGAGAAACCCATAATCCCATTCATGGGCGTACGTATTTCATGGCTCATGTTGGCAAGGAAGGCTGATTTTAACCGGTCGCTCTCTTCGGCTTTTTCTTTGGCTGCAATAAGGTTTTGCTCCATAAGTTTTTGCTGGGTTACGTCTGCCTGAATACCCCACATTCTTATCAATTTTCTATTTTCTAATATACCTATTGTATTATTCGAAAAATAAACAGTTTTACCTGTTCTTGTAGCTTCAACAGTTACCCTGTTTGTTATACGGTAATTCTGTTTTACAAAATCTTCAATCTCTTTTCTGTTCTTAGGATTATCCTTTCCTCCATGCAAGTCAATCAGGCTCAGTCCTAGAACATCCCGTACAGAAGATGCTCCATACATTTCCACAAATTTGTTATTACATTCAGCCAGGTAAGAATCTTCATAAATTAAATCAATTTGGGCTTCAACCTCTATATCAATATCTACTGGATTTTTTAGTTCAAATCGATAAATTCCTTCTGAACTATGAGCTATAAAATTTTGGTAACGCTCTTCACGCCTTTCTGTTTTTTCCTTTGTCTTTTTCAATTCTTCTTTCTGCTTTTCAAGACGATCATTAATATCCTGCAAATCTTCATTGGATGCTCTAAGCTCTTCTTCAGTGGCTTGTAATTCTTCATTCTTTTTTTGAAGTTGAAATTCTGCCTTTTTGCGTTGGGTAATGTCATGCATGGCTACCACAGCCCCTGTTATATTACCCTGAGTATCTTTAAGTGGCTGGCCGGAATTCAGAATAGATAATGAGTCTCCTGCTTTGGGTTTGATGACCATTTCCAGTTCATTGAAATACTCACCTTTTAAAGCCCTGTAAAGCGGAATATCCTCTGTATTCAATTTGGTTTTGCCATCCACCGTATATAAATCATAATAATTAGCCCATTCCTCCGACGGAATATTTTCCTGGGAAAGGCCGTGAAACTCCTGGGTTTTCTTATTGAAATAAGTCAATATTCCTTCTGCGTCACATGCTACAACACCAACATTGAGATTATTGAGCAGAGCAGAAATAAAATTTTCGCTCTCTTCCAGTTGTTTTTCAGTTTCTTTACGTTCGGTAATGTCTTCACCTGAAGTAAGTACTCCAGCAATCTTATTATTTTTATCTCTCAGGTAACTATTATGCCACAGGATGATTTTTCTTTCTCCTGTTTTAGTGATAACCGCACTCTCTATCAGCTTTACTTGCTCAATATCCCCCTGAGCTACCTTATTGAATATCTCTCTTACCTTATTTCGGGAATGTTTTGGGATACAGGTTGTAAACCAATTTTTACCGATCAATTCTCCCTTTTCATATCCAAGTAAACGATGTCCGCTATCATTTAGCAAGGAAATATTTCCTTCCAGATCTAAAGAAAGAATAATCTCTGCCGCTATATTCAAATATCTTTCCGCAGTTTCTTTGCTTTCATCAGCTCTTTTTTTGGCTTCAAGGAGTTCTTCGTTGGTTTGTCTTAATTCCTCATTGATGTTCTCGTATTCTTCTTTTTGTGCCTGAATTTTTTCATTGCGCTCCTTAAGCATTTTTTCGGCTTGTTTGCGGTCGGTGATATCCAGCGCAGTAAATGTAACGCCTTTGGAATAATCGTTTTTATCGATGGGGGTGGAAGCCAGCAGTACATTGATGATTATTCCGTTCTTTCTCTGCCAGCGGGTTTCCACTTCACCAGTTCCTTTTGTCCTGATTTGCTCATACTTTTCTTTGCCGACAAATTCATATTCTTCCCGGGAGGGATATAGTATTTGGGCATTTTTTTCAATAAGTTCTTCCCTGGTATAGCCTGTCATCTCACAGATACGTGGATTAACTTCTTTCAGTACCCTGTTGGCAACAACTCCAATTCCTGTAGGAGCCACACGATAGATGCTGCGCATTTTTTCTTCGCTCCCGCGCAGTGCTTCTTCTGCCTGTTTACGCTCAGTAATATTTCGTGTATTGAATAAGATTTGTTCCTGGTTCCCTTGTTCATCCCTTAATAGGGTTCCAATGGTTTCAAACCATAAATAGGTTCCGTCACTGCACTTATAACGATATTCAACCTTCCGGTTTTCACCTGTTTTTAAAAAATAAGAAAATTCTTCATTAACATAAGCAGCATCATCGGGATGCACAAAGTCCATTACATTTTTTCCAATCAAATACTCGCTATCATACCCCAATATTTCGTGCGATTTACCGACTAAAGTGAAGTTGCCTTCCAAATCGGCTAGTGCAATCAAATCAAAGTTACTGTCAAAAACCCTTTGTAAAAGATCTTTTCTTTCTTTTAATGCCTTTTCGGCATTTCTTTCTTCTGTTTTATCCTGCAAAACAGCCACGGCATACTTTACTTTGCCTTTTTCATCTTTTATGGGAAACAGGGACTCGTGAAAAATCCTTTTTTCTTCCTTTGTATTCCATTTATTTTCTTTGGCTCCCAAATCGTATTCAAATTGATGGTCATAAGTCTCTCCCCTGTAAACTTTCTCATACTTCTTATTTGCTCCCATTGCCTCAGAATAAGGATCAGTCAGAACATTGAACTGACCAATGCCCTCTTCCATGTTGGGCAGACCAAGCAATTGTTTTTGAGCTGGATTCATCTCATAGGAATATCCTTCCCTGTCAAAAACCTGAATACCCAGGGGAAGGTTATCCACAATCTTTTTATGCAGGAAACTGGACTGTTTTAACTGTTCATTTTCCTTTTCCAGCGCTTTGATTCTCTCTTTTAATTGGGAAGGATTGTCTGATTCCATAAAGCCTGAATTTATAGGTAATTATATTCGTGTTAGAAATAGAGTCGATTACATTTTATTTACTTTAAAGGATATTTTAAAGTTACAAAAAATTTTTCATCAACTAAGAAATCGCCCTTTGAAGGCAACAAGGGTTGATGATGTGGTATGAGCTGTTAAATAAAAAATTGCTTATATGAATAGCAGAATTCATAATATTTTCCTATCACACAAGGCAATTGTTTACCTGGTAAAAATGGAAATGTCTATTCTTTTGTTTCAATATTAATCTCCCCAAGTCCGCCGGTCAGATCAATATACAGGGTATGTTCCGTTTTTCCATATAAATCATTGGTATAAGTTCTTCTGCGTTTAGTAAATCCCGGTGCATCAACCTCACCCAGAAGACCATGTACATCAAGTTTTACTCCTATATCATCTGGAAGTTTTATTGTGATTTCTCCGAGGGCTCCTGTTATTGAGGCATCTAAATCATTTTCCCAGTCGCCCGATAAATCAACTATTGCCTCTCCCACAGCTGCATCAATTTCCAGGTCCTTTACCGAGGTATTCCTCAGATTGATTTTTGTTTCCCCGGCAGCCATTGCAAATTCAAAGTTTTTGATTTTGCATCCTTCAAGGTTGATTTTACTCTTTCCTGCGGCCATTTCTATTTCCAGTTCATGCACCACTCTTTCAGGAAGTGAAATGGCCCATACATTTTCGTCTGAGTCGTCATATTCAT
Source organism: uncultured Bacteroidales bacterium (assembly GCA_964633615.1). GTDB lineage: Bacteria > Bacteroidota > Bacteroidia > Bacteroidales > UBA12077 > JAGXLC01. The sequence continues at coordinate 4,733 of CAZWHH010000178.1, forward strand.
CCCAATCACCTTCTCTGTCAGCGCTTATTTCAAGATAACCTTTCTCTTCATCTTTTCTGAATGAAATTTCCGGTTTCCATCGCTCTTCATTATACTGAAAAATGCCTTTTACTTCATTTCGGGTGGTTGTAGTTACAACAATTCCACCTACAGGGAATTCTATTTCACTTTCCAGTTCCTTTATGTTTTCCAGTGAAATGGTCTTCCTTAACTCCATTAATTCCTGGTCTGAATTCTGACCAAAACTTATAAGAGCAAAAGTCAACATAAAAAAAGTTAAACAAAAAATGGCTTTAGTTTTCATATTTATCTGGTTTAGAATTAATTTACAATATGAGACAGACAGCAATAAATAAATATAACAATTATCCTGCCGTACATTATAAACATCTGAATCACTGAATATTTTCAATAAAAACACAGTCTAAAAATGTCCTAAATCGTTCATGATATGTTCATTATCGTACAACAACTAATTATAAATACATCTCTTAGAAACTGTTTTGATTTTGTCCTGCTTTAGCAAATTAGTTTTTTTGTGATTCATAGCCCCGTCCTTTAGGGCGGGGATTCAAATGTCCCTCCCGTCTATGATTTCTAAAAATTTTGTAAATTAAAATACAAAATTTTTAGAAATCGAACGGATATTAGGATTTAGCTTAACCCCGCCCTAAAGGACGGGGCTATGAAAAATAACATCTTCAAAATTTGGTAAAGTAGAATTTTTAAATAAAATCAAAACAGTTTCTTAGTTTATAGCTAAGGAAAATTATCTATTGTTTTTGAAATGCTTTTTCAGGAAAAAGTCTTATCATAACTCATTCATTGCAGCCCTTATTTTCTCCATTTTTGCAAATCTGTCGAAAGAAAAAGCCGATTCATATTCTTCCAGGTATTGATAAATGCTCAAAATTTTTTCATATAAGTTTTTTGCTTCTTCCTTTTCATTTTGTTGAGCCATTCCTTCAGCAACTTCAGTCAGAAGTTCTGCCAGTTTTTCATAATTTTCCGGGAAAATTTTT
>CAZWHH010000179.1:0-5686 GCA_964633615.1 uncultured Bacteroidales bacterium
TTTGATCCATCAGAAAATAGAGTGCAAAAAGATCGGCCCTTGCTTCTTCAAGGGGGGCCTGGTAATTTTTAAGGGCTTCAGATGAAACACCAGGTTTTAATTGGCCTGAAGCATGTCCGAGACATTCATGTAAGTCGGTGTGTAAATTATCAGCAATAAACCCATATTGTTTGTATGTTTCTATTTCTTCATTGGAGGATGCGAACTCCTCAATAAATCCACTTTCTATCATCGATTGGTGGTAGGCAGCAGCAATATTTTGCAAAGTAATTGATTTGGAGCCGTATTCCTTTCTTAACCAGTCGGCATTGGGGAGGTTAACTCCTAAAGGGGCGGTAGGGTAGCTTTCACCCCCCAGTATGGCAACATTTACAACTCTTGCGCTGACACCCTTTACTTCCTCTTTTTTAAATGCTTCATTTATAGGAGCGTGTTCCTCAAACCATTGAGCGTTTTTACTAAGAACATTTAATCTCTCTGTAGCTTCTTCATCTTGCACATGAAGGATTGATTCCCAGGTGCCTTTCAGACCCAGGGGATCACTATAGGTTTCTATAAACCCGTTAATTAAGTCAATATTTGATTGGGTATCTTTTAGCCAGGCTATATTATAAGAATTAAATTTTTTGAGTTCTCCTGTTTGGTAAAACTCAATCAGCGATTTAAGCCATTTTTCCTGCTGATGATTTTCACAATAATTTTCTGCTTTATGAAGATTTTTAATAATCTCTTTTATGGCTTCACTATACATCTCTTGTTCACTCCATGCGATCTCTTTTATTTCGTTATCTTCTCTGGTAAGTTTGGTATTCAGTCCATGAGATAAATGTGGATCCTGGGCCATTTTTTCTTTGTAGAACGTTTCGGCTTCATTCTGTGAAATATTTTCATAGAAATTTATGGCTGAGTTTTTTATTAAATCTTTGTTGCTGTCTTTTTCAACTCCTTTGGGTGCCACTGAATCATCGAATAACTGTTTTTTTAAAAAGTTGAAGAGTTTTGTAGAAGAGTCAAAAGGGAGATTAAATTGATTAAAAGGTGTTTGTTCCAATAATTTTTTAAGATACATGATTTCAAAATCAGGTTTTATCTTTTCTTTTGAGAAAGGATGATGAATTCCGTTGGCAAACCATATTTTTTTTAAAAAGTTTTTGAATTGATCGAATTCACCGCAATTTCTGTCTCCTTTATAGTTTTTATATATTGTTTCTAACGATTTTCTGATCGTGAGGTTGTGTTTGTAATTCTGGTCATAAATAATGTCTCTTCCAGCCAGGCTGGCTTGAGTTAAATAATAGACAAGGATTTTTTGTTGTAATGTGAGTTCTTTAAAATTGTCAAGGCTATATTGGAGTATCTTGATATCAGAGAATTCATCAATGATGGTTCTGTTTTTCATATCCAGGTTTTAGTTGTTCAATTCAATTTTATTGAGTCTGGGATCCAGATCAAAATAAGTGTTCCAGATGCCGTTTTCATATTTCAGTCCATCGTAGGAAAAATCAGGGCCATAAAATTCATATTGTCCTTCATATTTTGGTTCTGAAGGAGACAAGTGATCATATATAATCATTTCTTTCCCTTCATCATATTTAAGAGTCATAGAAGCAAATTCACTGTATTCGAATATTATTCTTCTTTGGGTAACTTTCCTGTTTTTAAAGATAGGTGCTCCAAAAGCAGGATTTGTTCCTTTTTTAAAATAAAGGACATCAATTACTTTTTTATTGGTAAGAAAGTCATTGGGATCATAGCCCAGCAATGTATAGTATCGTTGATGATCCCTGCCTTCTATGGTTATAATACGATAGTAAAGGGCTCCGTACCAGTTGTCGGGTTTGAGTGTTTTGTCTTCCGGGTTTTTTATTTTGTCTGATTGGTCAGTGAGTTCAAAAAGTTTGATGGGGTCTTTTTTGCCCTTTTTATATTGAATAAAACAAAAATATTTATGATATCCCCCGTCATAAGGTAAATTCCAGTTGTAAATTTTTACCCGGTTGTCTGAAGAAAACAGTATCCCGGCTTGCTGAATGGAATCAAAAGGGTAATGGAAAGTTTGTTCCTGTGCTAAAAGATATCTGAATTTATGAATGATTTTTTGATTGTATCTTTCCTTCTCTTTGTCACCCCGGACAGTAGCCAGGGAATCAAAATAAGATTCCAGAATTTTTTCTTCTTTACCAAGGTCTGATTTTTCTTCTGACTCCTGACAATAAATCCCTGAAGATGAAATGATTATAAATACAAGAGACAGGGAAAGATGCATTTTTAGTTGGATCATTTGTATAAAGAATATTTAAGGTTCTAATATTTAACAGATTATATTTTATAATTTCAGCGTTTTCACATTTTAAAGCATGTAACCCTCCTGTTTCATTCATTGCCTTTGTCTATATGCTTCAGATGAGGGTTTTATATCTGTATTGTTGTATTTTTCAGATTACCCGATTATTTATATTACTAATCATAATGAACGATTCAGTTTAAGGTTTGGTATTTATAATTTTCTGTATTGATTTCATGCCCTTATACCTGACTCAATGCTTTTTTTATTCTTTTTATTGCTTCTAGGATTTCTTCCTTTTTAATAATAAGAGGAGGAGCAATCCTGAATGCATTGGGTTTGAAAATAAACTGGTCGGTTATTATTCCGTTTTTTGCCAACGATTTCATTGTTTTTCTTACTATTTCAGGGCTCTCCATTTCTACAGCTATAAAGAGTGCTGTTCCCCACGTGTTCTTTATTTTGTTGTCTTTTAAATGCTTAATAAACAATTTGCCTTTTGCTTCCCCTTGTTGTATGTAATTTTCTTCTAAAAGGACACGTAGATTTTCATACGCTGCTGCAGCTGAAACCGGATGTCCTCCAAAAGTTGTGATATGACCCAGTCCCGGCTTACTCTTCAGCCAGTCCATTATTTCTTTGGAAGCCACAAAAGCTCCTATTGGCATACCTCCTCCCATGCTTTTGGCTATGGTAAATATATCAGGAGTTACTCCGTATTTCTGCATTGCAAAAAGATGTCCGGTTCTGCCGAAACCTGTTTGCACTTCATCGAAAATGAGTAATGTACCCGTTTTATTGCATCGGTTTCTTAATTTTTTTAAATATTCATTTTTGGGGAGCACAATGCCTGCCTCGGCTTGTATAGGTTCTACAATAACACAAGCGGAACGTTCGGTGATTTGATCTAACTGGGTTTCGTCGTTAAAATCAATGTAACGAATATCAGGAAGCAGAGGCCGGAAAGGATTGCGGAATTTTTCGTCTCCCATAAGAGAGATTGCCCCTTGTGTACTGCCATGGTAAGCTTTAGTACAGGCAATTATTTCTGTTTTTCCGGTGTATCTTTTGGCAAGTTTTAATGCTCCCTCATTGGCTTCGCTCCCGGAGTTAACAAAATATATGTTATTGAGTGATTCTGGAAGTTGTTTTGTAAGCAGTTCTGCAAAACGTACCTGTGGGTATTGTACGAGTTCCCCATAAACCATAAGGTGCATGTGTTTGTCTAATTGATCTTTCACAGCCTGAACAACTTTGGGGTGGCGGTGTCCCAGGTTGCTGACAGATACTCCGGAAACAAGGTCAATATAATTTTTCCCGGAAGTGTCATACAAATAGATTCCCTCTGCTTTTTCTATTTCGATGGCTAAAGGATTGTCTGTGGTTTGTCCAATGTGATTGAGAAATACTTGTCTGTGCGAAAGCATGGTGTAGATTTTAGAAATAAGGACTTAAAGATACAAAATATGTGAGGGTTTGTTTATAAATGACAGGAACTACAAGGATTTTTTGTATGGGTTTTTCCTTCAATATCTCTGCGACATTTTATTTCTTCAGCCTTTGCGCAAATTATGCCTCTTTTGCGCATTTCTTTATTATGCCCGACCTCTGTTTGTGGAAATTTGCCGTTTCTTAAGAGAATCATACGAATGCCCAGGAATATTGAGGAGAATCCAATGAGGGCTATGGCAGGGATGAGTAATTTTAAAAACATGGTTTTATTTGTCGTATTTTTTACAAAATTAATAAATTTTTCTTCCAATGATTGAACAAATATTGTGCTGATTAAGTAAGGAGTTAACAAGAACTTACACGAAAAAAAACAGTAAGTTTGAATCCATGAGGGTTTCATTCTGTATTTTAATTTTGTAATTTTATTTGTAAATTAATCAAAAATAGGAGGTTTATATGGCGATAACAAAAGTTTGGATCGAAGAAGGATGCACAGCATGCGGTCTGTGCGAAGATATTGCTCCTGAGGTGTTTGAGCTGGGAGACAGAGAAGAAGCTATTGTTAAACCGGATGCTGATTTAAGCAGCTTTGAAGACGAGATTAAAGAAGCTGCTGAAAGCTGCCCGGTTGAGGTAATTAAAATAGAGGAATCTTAAAACAGAAATTTATGGTTGTCTCTTCATTACTTGCATAAGTGATTTGAGACAACCTTTTTTTCACAGGTAGAAACCACAAAGCTTTTTATTGAAAAATATTAGAAATTGTTTTGATTTTTATACCTGCAGTTTCCCTGAATCCTTTTTGAAATTATTGTATCTTTATCCTTATTAGTTCAAGTTAAACTTTAATACAACTTAAATTTGTTTCAAATTATGAAAAAATTACTGGTATTATTCTTGTTTTTCCCACTATTCAGTTTTTCTCAGCAGGACCTGTCAGAGGTGAAGGTTAAAACCACCGAACTCGCCCCTGGACTGCACAGGATCTTTATAGGTGATGGGGTTGCCATGCTGGCATATTTTAGTGAAGAGGAAGTTTTACTTGTAGATGCAGCCTATGAGCGAACCAGCGAAAAGGTGATGGATAAGTTGAAAGAGCTGGGTGGTACCCGGATCAAATTTCTCATCAACACCCATTACCATGGCGATCATACAGGAGGAAATAAAGCTTTTGGCAGACATGTGCCCATTATTTCTCACCATTATGTAAAAGATTTGCTCAGTAAGGAGAGGGGAGAGGGAGAGCAAAAACAGGAGGCATTTCCTGAGTATGCACGTCCGGATCTTACTTTTAGTGACAGTCTGGCTATCACTTTCAACGGACAAACCCTCAGTCTGATTCATTTGCCCGGAGGGCATACGGCTGGCGATATCTTGGTTTATTTCCCCGAATCCAGAGTTCTTTCGATGGGTGATCTGTTGTTTGCCGATAAATTTCCTTATGTTGATATTCCACATGGAGGCAATGCCCTTCAATATATCGAACATGTAAAATGGATTACCGAAACGTTTCCTGAAGATATCAAAATTATTGGTGGTCATGGACCGGTCTATAATCCTGATCAACTCAGAGAATATTACAACACACTGGAAAAGACGGTTCAGGTTATCTCGCAGGCAAAAAAGGACGGACAATCCCTGGAACAGATGAAGGAGAGCCAAATTTTGAAAGACTGGAAAGAATTCGGGACCGGTTTTATATCTGAAGGGTTTTGGATTGAGACCGTTTACAACAGTCTCTGAGCGGTTGAAATTTTGAAAGGATGAATAAAGACCAATCCAGCCATACAGCCTCTGTTTATGATAAGATTGCCGGGATTTATCAGGATACTTTTGATGAGCTAACTGATTATATTGAAGAATTTATTGAAATGTTGCCCGGCGATGCTTCAATCCTTGATGCAGGTTGCGGCGTTGGCAAAGATTCAGCTTTTTTACATTCAAAAGGAT
>CAZWHH010000180.1:0-5660 GCA_964633615.1 uncultured Bacteroidales bacterium
AAATTACAACCTCTTTTAAAAAATTTAAGACTTTTTGGTCTTTTTAGACAGCCTCGTGCTAATCTCATGATTGTAATCCACGGTTGTTATGATTTTTTATAAGAATAGCAACCACGTGAACGTGGGTGTTTTGAAATGGTCATACACAAGGCTCCCCAGCCGGCTTTATGAAGACCTGACGGGTTTTCATAACCTGTTAGGTCTCCTACGCTAGCGCAATCTTGTAGCTCGTACCATGGAACTTTTTATTCTTAAGGAACCTACAATGAACGGAGATTCGACTCCTATATTTGTGCCATCTGACATTAAGATAAGTTTAATATATCTCTATTCTTCTTTCTATAAACGTGCAAACCCTCCGGATTTGTGGGCTTGTATCGTGTTTTTGTATCTTCCAGCCTGTTCCTGATTAATAGGTTTGCAACCACCAGATGACGGAGGCATCACACATTTATAGCATAGATAGCCCCAATAATCACCGTTTCCGGGGGAATCGCATGTTTTTTAAGACCCGGTCTCTCTTTGAGACACACCGTCTCTGGGTGAGTCTGACAGCCGGCTTTTGCATTCCTCACAATTTATTTATTCAAATAATACCTGATACTCTATTAATTTTATTATTTTGGTGCATAAAAAAATTATGATGAAACAAAGATTCAATGCTTTTCTAACTTTGCTGTTTGCAGCAATTTTTTTCAGTAACTTTTCCCTAGCTCAATCGAAGAGCGATTGGAAAGGAGGAGTCCCTGAAGGTTGTACAAGTATTACCGCAGGGAAAGACGCAACTGCCGATGGTTCTGTAATTACTTCTCACACCGATGACAGTCACCGTACCCGCTCATGGATGGATATACATCGAGCTATGGATCACAAACCAGGTGAAAAAGTGCCTATGTATAAGAGGACTAATGATGACTCTAAGGCGATGGATGCCTATAAACATGAGAAAATTGGAGAAATACCACAGGTGGATAAAACTTATCAATACATTAATACAGCCTATCCCTGCATGAATGAGCATCAGCTTGCAATTGGAGAATCAACCTTTGGTGGCAGAGATGAGCTACAGTCAGACAGTGGACTTATTGATTGTCAAAGGTTATGTCATCTGATGCTTCAGCGTTGTAAAACAGCAAGAGAAGCCATAAAAATAGCCGGGGAACTAACTAAAATCTATGGTTGGAATGATTACGGAGAATGCCTGACGATTGCAGATAAGAATGAGGTTTGGCATTTCGAAATAGTTGGTTCGGGTAAAGGCAAAGTCGGTTCGATATGGGCTGCTCAAAGAGTACCTGATGATCATATTGCTGTCAATGCCAATGCTTCAACCATTAAAGAAATAGATCTCGACAATGAGGATTATTTCATGGCTTCAGAAAATATCTATGACGTAGCCAAAGAAAAAGGATGGTGGAACGAAAACGAAATATTCAGATTTTGCGATGTTTATGCACCCGGCAGCAGAAAATCCGTTGCTTCAAGAAGAAGAGAATGGAGAGTTTTTGATCTTTTGGCTACTTCTCTGAATTTAAGTCCTACTTCAGAAAATTATCCTTTCTCTGTTAAACCAGATGAAAAGGTAGACCTGGATGATATTGTAAAGGTTTTTAAAGATTATTACCAGGGGACACCCTATGATATGCGAAGAAATACAACCACTGTGAACGACAGCGGACAGCGAGTTATTTCACCTCTTGCCAATCCTTTCATGCCTTATGACCAACTGGATATTGAGGATGTGAGTGGGAGCTGGTATAGTGTTGATAAAGAATCCGGTGACATCAGATTCTTGGGTGAAAGAACGATAGCAAGATGGTATACGATGTATGGCACCATTATCCAATGCAGAAGCGATTTGCCTGACGAGATAGGCGGGGTTGTATGGCTGGCTCAGGACAACATTGCTACTTCGATTTATGTGCCTGTATATTGCAGTGTGACAGATTTACCTGATTCTTATAAAACACCGGGAAGAACGAATGGCTACAAAAGAGAATCAGCCTGGTGGGCGTTTAACCGCTTAGGTACTCTAACTGCGCAGCGATGGGGAGATATGCACAAGGATGTGGATGAGGTCTGGATCCCCTGGCAAAAAGATCTTTTTGAAAAACAAGCAGAAATCGAACAAAAAGCCATGGAGTTATATGAGGATGACCCTCAGAAAGCCATTGAATATCTTACCAGGTATACCAATAAATGGGGAAACAAAGTGGTTGACAGAGCCTGGAAGTTAGGTGATGAGCTGTGGACCAAATACGACGAAAAGTTTTAACTGCATTAAACGTAATTATCAATTTATGGTCAATAAAAAAATCCGGGGCTTTTTCCCGGATTTTTTATTTGTTAAATTTGTCAGGTACATCAAAAAATATAAGCTATGCCACTAAAAAAAGGTTTTGCCAGCGATAACAATTCAGGGGTACATCCTGAAATACTGAAAGCCATTGAAAAAGTTAACTTAGGACATACTACCGGATACGGTGATGATGACATCACGAGATCAGCTCTTGGAAAGTTTGAAGAAATATTTGGAAAAGAGAGCGATGTGTATTTTGTTTTTCTTGGAACAGCCGCTAATGTATTAGGTCTTAACGCGGTAACGCGGTCGTATCATTCTGTAATTTGTCCGGAAGGAGCGCATATCAACGAAGATGAGTGTGGTGCACCCGAAAAATTTAATGGCTTCAAGCTTTTGCCGGTTCATACAACAAACGGCAAATTAACAACAAAGGGTATTAAGCAGCATCTTCACGGAATAGATTTTGAACACCATTCCCAGCCCAGGGTAGTGTCCGTTTCACAATCAACAGAAATAGGTACAGTTTATTCTATCGAAGAGCTAAAGGAAATATGTGAATATGCCCATAACAATAATCTCTTAGTACACATGGACGGAGCCAGGATTGCCAACGCAGCGGTTAGTCTGAATGCCTCTTTTGCAGAAATTACAAAAGATGTTGGAATAGATGTGCTTTCTTTTGGCGGTACTAAAAACGGAATGATGTATGGCGAAGCCATTGTTTTTATGAATAAGAGCCTTTCCGAAGGCTTTAAATACATCAGAAAACAAGGAATGCAACTGGCTTCCAAAATGCGGTTTATTTCTGCCCAGTTTGAAAGGTACCTGACCGATGATTTGTGGCGTGAAACAGCCAGTCATGCAAACAATATGGCTCAATTACTTGCAGAGGAAGCAAAGCAGATTCCCGGCATTGAGATTACCCAGCCTGTAGATGCCAATGGGGTTTTTGCAAAAGTTCCCGGACATATAATTCCGGAATTGCAAAAAGAATTTTTCTTTTATGTGTGGGATGAAAATGAATCTGTTGTACGGTGGATGACATCTTTTGATACCACTGAAGAAGAGATTAATTCTTTTGTTAAATTGATAAAAAGCCTGATTTAAGATATTTACAAGCCTTTATTTCTTTGGGAAAAGAAGGGAACTGTCTCCGTAGCTTAAAAAACGGAAATCGTTATTCAATGCAAACTGGTAAATTTTCTTCCAGTCTTCCCCCACAAATGCTGCAATGAGCATAAGCAGTGTGCTTTTCGGTTGATGGAAATTGGTCACCATAGCCTCTTTTACTTTGAAACAATATCCGGGAGTTATCATGATTTGCGTTGAGGCATTCAGATGCTCCAGTTGATTTTTTCTTAGATAATCTTCTATATTATTCAGGGATTCTTTGAAAGATTCATTTGAAGGTAATTCCATATGTTCCCACTGTTTTAATTTGATTCTCAAATCATTTTCCTTTTTAAAGTTTTTAATTTTCTGACCCAGCCAATAGATCGACTCCAGGGTTCTTACAGATGTTGTACCAACGGCCAGAATTTTATTTGGATTCTTAATAAGTTCTTGTACAGTGTTAAGTGAAACGGAAAAGTGTTCTGTGTGCATTTCATGTTCTGCAACGGTTTCAGCTTTTACAGGACGGAATGTTCCTGCCCCCACATGCAAAGTAACCTCAGAAAAAGGAATATTTTTTTCCTTCAGCTTGTTCATGACAGATTTTGTAAAATGCAGGCCGGCAGTGGGGGCAGCTACTGACCCTTTTACCCTTGAATAAATCGTTTGATATCTTGTTTTATCAATATTCTCACTATCGCGTTTTAAATAAGGAGGAATGGGAACTATTCCTGAATAATTCAGTATGTCACTGAAAGTAATTTCCGGGTTGTTCCAAGAAAATTCTATATCTACGTAATTGTTATCTCTTTGCTTCTTATGGGCAGTAAGTGTTGTAGCCTGTTTATTGACAGATATTTCTTTTTTCAACACCCCTGTTTTCCATTTTTTCAGATTTCCCACAAGGCATCTCCATATGGTCTTTTTGTTTGATTGAAAAGCCAGATTATACTCTTTGGGTTCAATAGGTTCCAGGCAGAATATTTCAATTTCAGCACCCGTTTCTTTTTTAAATTTCAGCCTTGAGTAAACGACTTCAGCATTATTGAAAACCAGGAGGTAATCATTTTGGATATAATCCGGGATGTTTCGAAAAATCTCTTTTTTGATACTGCCTTTTTCATAAATAAGCAGTTTTGAAGCATCCCTTTCATTCAAGGGGTATTTGGCAATTTTATTTTCAGGTAATGTATAATTGTATTCTTTAGCTGATATGTTTTTTGGATTAATCATTCTTCATATTTATTAGTCGGCAAAAATACGTAATTTTGTAAATTCATAAATGTGGAATGAAAAATAAAAATACCGGGATGAAATTTAAAGTTGGAGATAAGGTAAAATTTTTAAATGATGTGGGTGGAGGTAAAGTTACCCGGATCATTGATAATCAGATGGTTGAGGTTTTAAACAAAGATGGATTTGAGGTACCTGTGTCTAAGGATGAACTGCTCAAGACAGAAGAAACGCAGGAAGAAAAATTTGAATCAGTTGGCGAGGATTCAGAGAATTCAGAGAATTCGGAAACTTTGTCAGAACATGAATTTGAGAAAGAAGAACTTGTGGATCTTTTTGACCAGGAAAAACCTGAAGACTTGGGAGCCAGTCAATTACAGGACCCCAGGAATCGGATTTATATGGCATTTGTCCCTGAACAACCCAATAGACCTGACCAGGCTGATATTGATGTGTACCTGATTAATGACAGTGATTTTTACATAAATTATTCATTATTTATGAAGAAGGAGGATGCGTTTATTTATTTTGCTTCAGGGGAACTTGAGAATGACACAAAAATATTACTCCGCTCAATTCCCCGGGAAAAGATAAATGAACTTGGGAATATTCGTTGTCAGATCACGTTTTTCAAAAAAGATTATTTTTATCCGATAGCCCCCGAAGATTCAACCGTTAAGATTCAACCGGCAAAGTTTTTTAAGTCGGGTACTTTTCTTAAAAATGATTTTTTTGATGAACCATCTATCATAACGGAAATTAGAAAAGAAAATCTACTGCGCGAAAAGATTGATGAATTAACTCGTGAAAATGTTGAACATATTGTTAGTGAAAAAGAAGACCGGAAGAATAAAAATAAAAGAACCCGCAGTCCGAAGTCTGATGAAATAGAGGAAGTTGACCTGCATATTGAAGAATTAGTAGAGAAGCCTAAAGAATTATCTAATGCTGAGATGTTGGATATCCAGATGGGGAGGTTTAAAATAGCTCTGGAAAGAGCCCTTACGACACC
>CAZWHH010000181.1:0-5650 GCA_964633615.1 uncultured Bacteroidales bacterium
TTAATGTTTCTCCGGTGCCTTTGTCAATAATTTTTCCTCTTAAAGTTCCTTTTTGTGCAAAGGAAGATGCTGTAAGAAAAATAAATGAAATAACGACCAGTCCAATTTTTTTCATCACTTATTTTTTTTAATGTATAAGCTGATGAGATTTTTTCTCACCAGCTTATACTTTTTATATTTTACAATAATTCTTGTTATTATTTAGCAATATCCTGGAAAACACTATTTTTAATAACTAAGTTCTCTTCAGTTTCGAATTGATCCCAGCTGCAATGCTTGTCGTCTCTGTATTCAATTTCAATCCCTTCATCTGTATTAAAGAAAATTGAGTTTGCATAAGTTCCTCCGGCGTCATCTCTGAAGGTGATCAGGTCGCCGCCATTTCCCACATAAGTAGCATTGTATATTACAGGCCTGGAATAAGGTGGATTACCTTCTCCGTCGCCACCACTGTCATGTTCACCAAGTCTTCCACCGGTTCCGGCTGCTTGTATAGTTACCCAGAACTGACCTTTACCCTGAAATCCTTCGTCATAATCGTAAGAGTCATCTCCACAATAAGCAGTTAATAAGTGGCTTGTATTTACAGTACCCCCAAACCACTCAACGCCATCATCTTTGTTAGCGATTACTTCAATATGATCAACCGTGGTTCCGTTACCAGCAGAACCGAATGTTAAACCATTAATTTCATTACCTGCACCAATATCAGTACCACCATGACGAATTGAAATATATGAAAGAACCCCGGAATTATCGGCTTCATCTGTTCCGCCATATTCAGCAGGATAAGCCGGGTCATCCGGAATGCCTTCAACTCTATAGTCATTTGTTGGATTGTTGTTAGGTGCAGCTCCCAATACAATTAAACCACCCCATTTACCATTGGCTAATTCACTAAGTCCGTCACCAATGTATGTATCATTTTCAGCAGTAAATACAATTGGTTTTTCGGCAGTTCCTTCAGCCATGATAGTTCCGTCTTTGGCAATAATTAGGGCCGAAGCATCTGTCTGTTGACCGGGAAGACCCTGAATCATTGTACCTTCTTCAATTATTAAAGTGGCTCCTTCTGTTACAAATACAAATCCATCTAATTTGTAAAGCGTAGTGTTACTCCAGGTCGTATTGGAAGTAATATTCCCTGCGATAACTGTTGTATCAGTTGGGTTGTAAGTATAACTTCCGTTTTTATAATCCTGCATGCCAAAAGTCAGAGTCCATGATGCCCAGTTGCTTGATGCTCCGGGTTCAAAAGCGCCCTGGTATGAAACGTTCTGGAACCAGCTGTCAGAAGGAGCAACGCCATTTTCTGCTTCACCTGAAGCTGGAATAATAGTGTTGAGAATGTCATCAAAATCCAGACTTAAGCCGGGATCTTTTTCATTGTCGTTGTTGTTGAAGTGATCTTCCATTTGAGTTTCCGCATCATCAGGCAATTCACCAATAGGATTTCCCTGGTCATCTTCTTCCACATAGGCGGTGATCATTTCAAAAGTTGCTCCGTTGTTGTTATCGTCATTGTCATCATCACCATTATTGTCGTTTGGGTCTTCACAAGCAGTAAATCCGATGATAACTGCTAACAGTAAAGTTGTTGTGAATTTTAAAAGAGTTGTTTTCATTTTTTTCAGATTTTTGAGATTTAAAAATATTTTCAGTGACAAAGAAAAAGGAAGAAGATTGTATTGGCGTTATGATAGAATTAAGCTTACATTAAAAAATAATAATTACACCGGGCCAGTTAAACTTAAATTAATATAGAGTTAAATTAAACTTAGTGAACTTTTAATATTTTTTTTCGTAATTTGGTATTTAGTAATTTATTTAACTTTTATTCTACATGGAAACAGCAAATTATAAGATATTACTTGTTGATGACGAACCTGATGTTTTGGAATTTATGACCTATAATTTGAAAAGTGCAGGTTACCAGGTTTATTCCACGCAAAATGGAAAAGAGGCTATTCGTAAAGCTAAGGAAATAGAGCCGCATCTTATCCTTCTGGATGTTATGATGCCTGAGATGGATGGTGTTGAAACATGTGAACAGTTAAGAAATCAAGCTGAGCTACAACGAACGATTATTGCATTTTTAACTGCACGCGGAGAAGATTATTCACAGATTGCCGGATTTGAGGCAGGAGGGGATGATTATATAACAAAACCTATAAAACCAAAAGTTTTGTTAAGTCGTATTAAAGCGCTTTTAAAAAGATATCAGAATGAATCAATTAATGAGAAAATTCCTGAAATGATTATTAAAACTTCTGACCTCGTTATTGATAAAGAAAAATACCAGGTTAAAAAAGATGGCAAAGAGTTGGTCTTACCTAAGAAAGAGTTTGAGTTATTGCTGTTGCTGTTATCCAAACCAGACCGCGTTTTTACGAGAGATGAAATTTTTTCATCGGTTTGGGGTGATAATGTAATTGTAGGGGATAGAACCATTGATGTTCATATCAGAAAATTACGTGAAAAAATAGGAGACCATCATATTAAAACCATTAAAGGCGTTGGCTATAAATATATCGATTCGATCTAAGGAACTTTTATCTGATAAAAAAAAAGGAGCGCTTGTATTATGCTCTCCTTTTTTATTGTGCTTAATTCTTTAGATTAAACTTATGCTTCAGGATTTTCGTGATAAGTAATAAAGTCTCTTTGTGATTTTATCAGATTACCAGTATGAAGGGAGAAATTCTTTATTTCGTTTAATAATTGTAAATAGAGAATGCTGTTTTTCGTGCCTGATTTTTTCTTTTTAATACGCTTTATCTGGGCTTTTCTGCAGGCCGCTATTTCACTCAGCACCTTTTGCTGTTGGTCAAATACAGTTTGCGGCAACTCTTTGTACCGTTCAGTTTTGATAATATGGATTGCATTTGTAAAAAGCAATGTAATTTCTTTGTTTAAGTCAATTAATTCTTTAATTTGTTGTTTATCAAGGCTTTTATGTTGATTGGCTATATGATCATAACTCGGATGTGCAATAAAAGACAGAGAATGTGCCATTTCTCTCAGATAATCAGTTACCTGGACATAATAATGGCCCGTTTCGATGTCATCTTCCTTTAATTTATCCAGCACACGAGTCACATTGTTTTTAATGTTTTTAGCCTCTGCATTGAGATCGTTTACCTGCTGGGTAATTTTTTTCAATGATTTTCTGTCTTCATGAGCAATTCCTTCAATGGTTTGATTAAAGATCTTAACGATTAATTCCAGTGTATCATTTATTTCTTCTGTGCATTTTTTGAGAACGTTTCCATCCTCGAATTCTTCTGTTGAATAGGACTGTAATTTCTGTTTTTTATCTTCCCGGTTTTTATGAATCTGGTGAGTTTTAATAAGCAAGATTAAGGCAATTATTACTAATGCAACTACTGCATAAGCCCCGCCCCATGAAATGATATTAGCAATAATGAATGCAACGGTAAAGGCTACTAAAGCAGTAAAAAACCAACCGCCAATTACTGTCATAACTCCTGTGATTCTATAAACGGCACTTTCTCTACCCCAGGCTCTATCGGAAAGAGAACTCCCCATCGCTACCATAAAGGTTACATAAGTTGTGGAAAGAGGAAGTTTCAATGATGTGGCAAATGAGATGATAATACTGGCAACAGTGAGGTTCACAGAAGCACGTACCATATCAAAGTATGCTTTTTCTTCTTTTTTATCTTTTTGGGATTTTTTGTCTTCCTCCTCATCATAAAAGGCAAATCTTTTTTGGATTATTTTCATTATTTTGCCCGGAATGATATTTGAGATAAAATTGTTTAATTCCAGGGCTTTCCTTACCAGTAACCTGGAAACACCGCTCGAACCAAACCTTTCATATCCTTCATCCTGACGACTGAGATTTATCTCGGTTTCAGTAACAGACCTGGCCTTTTTAGACAGCCAGAGAGTAATCACCATAATGATTCCCGCAATAAGCAAGATATAGGTGTTTGTCTTTACCTCTCCTGTCAGGGCAGTCATTAAATAACTATCCGGATCTGCTCCGGCAGTAGCATTAATATCCATGAAGGACCTAAATCCTGCTACCGGCACCCCTATAAAGTTAACAAGGTCATTTCCTGCAAAAGCCATGGCAAGGGCAAAAGTTCCAATAAGAACTACTGCTTTGAAAATATTAAATCGCGTCAGAAGATATAGAAGTTGCAATATAAGGGTCCAACCCAAGAAACTAACAATCAGAATTAAACCAGTATTGCTTTTTATCCAGTGAAGCGCTTCTTCTGTAATCAGAGAGGAACCTTTTGCTCCTTTAATTACTATAAAATAAGTAATGGCAGTAACGGCCACTGCACCCCAGATTGATCCGAAGTATTTTATAGTCTTTTTGAAATTAAATGTAAATATGAATCGAACAATAAACTGTATTATTGACCCCAGTAAAAAAGCGACTATCACCGAGAGTAATATTCCTCCTACAATGGCCAGGGCATTGGAAGAATTAATGTACCCTCCCAGCGTACTGGCTGTTTCTGCATCAGTACCTAATTTAACTAACGAGATTGCTACCGCGGCGCCTAATATTTCAAAGACAATAGATACGGTAGTTGAGGTTGGCAGTGCAAAGGTGTTGAAAAAATCAAGAAGCAAAATATCGGTGAGCATTACGGCCAAAAAAATCAGCATGATTTCTGAAAAGTAGAATTGATCCGGATTGAAGATACCTTTGCGGGCTACTTCCATCATACCACTGGAAAAGGTGGCGCCTACGATTATTCCCAAGCTCGCGATGATCATGATGATATATTTTGGAGCTGCTTTGGAACCCAGGGAGGAGTTGAGAAAATTAACTGCATCATTGCTGACACCTATTATTAAATCTGATATAGCGAGTCCGAAAAGTACAATTACAATCAGTAAATAAATATTTTCCATCAACCTATACTTTAGAAGTTAAAATCAAATAAGCAAAAATAACTTTATCCTTAAAATTGGTAAAAATCTAATATTAAATTTATGTTAATTGTTTTATCTTATGAAAGACTTAAATCTTTAAAATGTTGATTTTATAGTGTTTCTAACATTTAAATTGATAAAAATTATTTAGAATTAATCAATTTTATATAATGATTTTACTATATTTGAATAAATTTAATATCTATTTGGTTATTTAAACCTACAGTATGGAGAATAATAAAAATATTATCAGCTACGAAGGTCATATAGATAAAAATGTAGTTGATAATATTTTACATGAGCTTAAGCTTAAACTTAAAATTTTAAATCTTGAAGTGCTTACGCGCAAGAGAATTTATTCTGCTTCCGTAGAGTGTCTTGATAATATTTATAGACACTCAGAGATTAAAAACAACAGCGATAAAATGTGTGATAAATATCCTTCTATGTTTCGTGTAAAAGAAACACAGGAAGGATATACTATCGAAGCAGGAAATGTAATTCCAAATAGTGATATTAAAGATTTAAAGGACCGGCTTGAAGAGTTAAATGAACTTGAGACAGTGGGTGTCAATACCTTATATAAGGATACGATTATGAAAAGCGCAGGATTGTCTGATAAAGGAGGAGCAGGTTTGGGCTTAATTGTTGTCGCCAAAACAACAAAGAAAAATCTTTTTTATGATTTTCAGTCAATAAATAATAAGTATTCTTATTTTATATTGAAAGT
>CAZWHH010000182.1:0-5617 GCA_964633615.1 uncultured Bacteroidales bacterium
TATCTGAAACTTGATTTCGGAAAAGCTGATTATAAATACAAAGTGATGTTAGGAGAAAATGTAGCTGAACATTTGATGCTTGGTGGTTATGCGGTTTCATATAAAGATATTGCTACCGGAGAGGAAAGATACACCCCTTATAAACATCTTTTTATGTGGACTAACTTTGTTTATGGAGAGTCCTGGAAGTTTGGAATTTTTGGAGGATATGCTCAGAACCTGGGAACTGAAGTAAATATTGTAAACAATGAGGACCTGATTTTTGCCAGGGGTGCAGATATTGAATACAGCTATCGTATTGCTCCTCATGTTAGTTATAGTTTGAAAAATTTTAAGATAATGGCAGAATTCGATTATACTTCAGTTGCTTATGGAGATATTGATTATGACAATAAAGCAAAAGTAACTGATGCAAATGAAATAGTTAATATAAGATTTTTATTGACAGCTATTTACAATTTTTAGTCTGTTTGGATGAAGTGAAAATAAATGAGTGTTCCTTGAACTGTTTGTTTGAAATAATTGTTAAAGTTATCTGAATATTAAATTATTTATCAGATATAGTTACTGCAAAAGATGAGATATAAGTTTTAGGGTTAGGGTATCAAAATCATTTTTTGTCTGTAATTTTGGAGGATGCCCATAATTGGGCATTCTCCACCAAAAAAAATGTACAATGGACAAGAATAATGTAGGTAAAATCTATGATCTAAAAATGACTGATTCTGAGTTTAGAAGACTCAGTGGTTTTATTACTGAACATGCAGGTATAAAATTACCTGAAGTAAAGAAAGTTATGCTTCAAAGCCGCCTGCACAAAAGACTCAGATTCCTTAATATGAGTTCTTTTAACGAATATATCGATTATATCTTCAGTGAGGAAGGATTACAATATGAAATTATTCATATGCTTGATGTGGTAAGTACTAATAAAACGGATTTTTTTAGAGAACCGGTTCATTTTGACTTCATGAAAGATGTCATTTTGCCTGAATATGTAGACTCGTTTCCACTGAACAGGCCAATGAAAATATGGAGTGCAGGGTGTTCCAGCGGGGAGGAAGTTTATACAATCGCTATGACCGTTGAAGATTTTAAAAAAAATCATCCGGGTCTGGATTATTCAATTCTTGGTACCGACATCTCAACGGATATTCTGAACAGAGCCCTAAATGGTGTTTATAAGGAAGAGAAAATTAAAAATATACCAATTAATACAAAAAAGAAATATTTTTTAAGAAGCAAAGATCGTTCGAAGAAAAAAGCCAGGGTTATTAAAGATTTGAGAAATAAAGCACGATTCCAGCGACTTAATTTTATGGATA
The DNA here is from genome assembly GCA_964633615.1 of uncultured Bacteroidales bacterium. Taxonomy (GTDB): domain Bacteria; phylum Bacteroidota; class Bacteroidia; order Bacteroidales; family UBA12077; genus JAGXLC01. The sequence continues at coordinate 1,326 of CAZWHH010000182.1, forward strand.
TATCTTATAGCGTGACTGATGTATATGATGTCGTGTTTTGCAGGAATGTACTTATTTATTTTAACAGAAATGTCCAGGAACAAGTTATCAATAAAATTATCACAAAATTGAGAAGTGGCGGATATTTTTTTATAGGTCATTCCGAATCAATTATGGGAATGGATGTCCCTTTAAAACAAATTAAACCAACTATATTTCAACGAATATAAATTAAACTGGATAATTATGTCTGAATTAACTGATCATGAATTGATTGAAGAACTCCGAGAACGTTTTGCCCAAAACAAAAAATCGTTAAAGGAGGTGAAAGAACTGAATGAAGAACTTCAAAGGGTTAATAAAAAGCTGGAAGATTCAGAAGCCCTGAAATCTCATTTTATCTCAAATATTACCAATGAGATTATCAATCCGTTTTCTTCAATATTAGGACTGGCAAAGAATATCATGTCACTCCAGGCAGCTGACTGGGAGCAGGTAAAGTCAATGGTTTCAATGATTTATTATGAAGCTTTTAACCTTGATTTTCAATTACGAAATATTTTTGTTGCTGCCAAGATTGAAGCCGGAGAGATCTACCCGGAAGTACTCAATGTGGATATGAAGCAATTGATTCAAAGTGTGATCGATTCCTTTAAGTTTGAAATAGAGAAAAAAAACTTAAAAGTAAATTTTGACTTTAATATTAAAGCACTTAAGGGAAAACCTTATTATTTCAAGTCCGATCCTGAAAAAGTGAAACTGATTATCTCTAACCTGCTTAGTAATGCTATTAAGTATAGTTACGAGGGGAAATCAATTGATATTAAGGTATGGGAAGAGAATGAGAAGCTGAATGTTATTGTTAAGGATTATGGACAGGGTATCTCTGAAGAAAACCAGAAAGTTATATTCGACCGCTTTGAAAAACTGGATTCAGGTATAAATTCACTTCATAGGGGACATGGGCTTGGACTATCGATTAATAAAGCATTACTTGATTTGTTGAATGGGCAAATTGATATACAAACAGAAGAAAGCGAAGGAACAGCATTCAGTGTTTCTATACCGGAAATGGAAGCTCATATTAGTGGTTTTGCTTTTGATGACAATGAAATGTTTTTTTCTAATAATAATACAAAAGATGACGATGTTTTCTAAAACTTATATTTGATGGAATCATATAAAACCCATTTTTTATATCCTGCTGCTTTGTTTGTTTCAAATGAGCCGTATTATATTAACACCATTTTAGGTTCCTGCGTGGCTGTTTGTTTATATGATAATATTTATAAAGTGGGCGGGATGGCTCATTTTATGCTGCCTTTATGGAATGCAAACGGTTTGGCTTCCCCGAAATACGGTAATATAGCGATTGACCGGCTTATTGAAAAACTTGAATCACATGGGTCAAAAAAATACAACCTAAAAGCTAAAATTTTTGGTGGAGGAGAAGTAATTGAAACGAAAAGCACTTATTTTAATATTGGAAAAAGAAATATCGAAGTGGCTCAGAAAATCCTTGGAGAATATAATATACCTATAATTAGTTCTAGTACAGGAGGAAAGCAAGGGAGAAAAATAGTTTTTAATACTTTTACCGGCGAAGTAAGACATCGATATGTAAAAAGGCAGTATCTGGATAAGCAATAAAATGCACTCTCAATGAAAAACAAACTAAAAGTCCTTGTTGTTGATGATTCAGCAGTTGTCAGGCAAAACCTGGCCGAAATCATTGATTCAGATCCTCTGCTTGAAGTAATGGGCACTGCAGCAGATCCATATATCGCCGCGAAAAAAATAATGAAAGAAAAACCTGATGTCATTACATTAGATGTTGAAATGCCAAGAATGGACGGTATTACCTTTTTAAAGAAGATCATGTCTCAACATCCCATGCCTGTTGTTATTATTTCCAGTTTAACTGAGAAAGGGACGCGAACTGCTATAAAAGCCCTGGAATATGGAGCTACTGAGATTATTACAAAACCTAAGATGGATTCAAAACAATTCATTCATGAAGCAAAGATCAGAATATGCGATGCTGTTAAAGCTGCAGCTGTTGCGAAGTTAGGACGAAAAAGACAATTGCCGCCCCAGATCGAAGTTCAGCCAAAATATACAGCTGATGCTATTATTCCAAAAGTTGCCACACGAAGTATGGCCGAAACCACCGATATTGTTGTGGCTGTTGGAGCTTCTACAGGGGGTACCGAAGCCATTGCAAAATTGCTTAAAGATTTGCCACCTGATAGTCCTGGAATGATCATTGTACAACATATGCCCGAGCAATTTACACGTTCTTTCGCAGAAAGATTAAACGAAACTTGTGATGTTACTGTTAAAGAAGCTAAAAGTGGCGTTTCTGTAATTAGAGGACATGTTTTAATTGCCCCGGGAAATTATCATACATTGCTAAAACGTAGTGGAGCAAGATATTACATAGAAGTAAAAGAAGGTCCACTGGTGAATCGTCACCGTCCCTCTGTGGATGTATTGTTTCGTTCGGTTGCAAGATATGCAGGCAGAAATTCAATCGGTGTTATTTTAACTGGTATGGGAGATGATGGAGCTCGTGGTTTACTGGAAATGAAACAGGCCGGTGCACATACAATTGCACAGGATGAGAAAACAAGTGTGGTGTTCGGCATGCCCAAAGAGGCTATAGACCTCGATGCTGCAGATAAAGTTCTGCCGTTACAGAATATCCACTCTCACTTAATTTCCAGGGTAAGAAGGTAAATAAGCTGTCCTTTTATTCACTAAAGGAAAAAGAATTTATGAAAAATAATAATTATGAAACGAATAGGAATCATAAGTTAAACTGGTTTTATAAGTTTTTCTGCTGGTGTTCCGGGGCCAGACTTTATATTTTGCAGCAATGTCCTTCCGAGTTTAATAAATATTTCGGAATAGGTGCTGTTGTTTTTATGACAGGCTGCCTTGCAGCTATTACAGGTACTTATGCCTTGTATACCATATTTTCGAATTTGTGGATTGCCGTTTCTTTTGGCATTTTCTGGGGCTTTCTTATTTTCTTTCTTGATTGGTATATCGTTGCCAGCCTAAGGAAAGAGAAGCGCTTTTATAAAGAGCTTATTGCAGCTACACCAAGAATTATTTTGGCTGTTTTAATTGCCGTTGTTATTTCCAAACCTTTGGAACTAAAATTGTTTGAACAGGAGATTAATAACCAGATGACTCTTTTAAACCAACAGAAAAGATTGGACTACCAGGAGTTGGTTAATAAAAATTTTAAGGAAATAGAAGAGCTAAAAAAAAACAATCAAAATTATCAACAGCAGATTGATGCCAAATCGCTGGAAAGGAAAAGATTGTTTGATATGGTAATTGCAGAGGCTGAAGGAAGAAGTCCCACTAATGAAATAGGGAAAGGTCCGGTTTACAAGGAAAAGAAAGCTGAATTTGATAAAGTGAATAAAGAATACAATGATCTTTTTAAGCGAAACAGCAGACTTATCGATGAAAATCTTGAAAAAATTGAAAAACTGAAGAATAAGAAGGAAACCATGGTTTTTGACAAGAAAAATGTGTCGCTGGAATCGGGTTTCCTTGGTAGACTTAAATCATTAAGTAATCTTGCAGAATCAAATCCATCAGTAAATTATGCGAATATATTTATTCTCATTCTTTTTATCGTGATTGAATCCTCTCCAATGATTGTTAAACTAATTTCACGGTATGGCCCTTATGATAAACTTCTTGAGGTGCTGGAAAATGAAAAAAATATTGAAACACAAGCTTATCTGATAGAAATTGAACTGGAACATAACAAGAAATACCACCTTGATGCCAGATTAAATAAGCTTTATCTTGAGAAGAGACTTGAGAATGAAAAAGAGCATCTTAATGAAGCCTTCAAAGTGCAAAAAAGATTAAATGAACGGAAATTACAAAAATGGCAAGATAAGCAAGAGCAAGAAATTGATAATAATAATCAGGAAGTGAATGATATTGAGGATCTCCTTAATATAAAAGGGGAAATTATCTCTGATTAAATCTTGATTTCTGTAAAATTATCTATATATTTAATTTTTATAAAAAAAAGTTTATTTTTAATCTTTTAAATATGAGAGATTCCAGAGATCAAAATATCGTTTTAAAATATACAATTAGTGGTTTTTTTATTGGTCTTGCCACCGTTTTAGTTGTTCTTTTAATAGATTTTATTTATTTTGATCTGCCTATAAATCAGTTATTTGACCAGCATTTGAGAAGTCCGGTTTATATCATAGTTGATTTATTTCCGTTCATACTGGCATTTTATTCTTATTACCTTGGTAAACGCCACGCAA
>CAZWHH010000183.1:0-5596 GCA_964633615.1 uncultured Bacteroidales bacterium
CATAAATTTCAAAAGCAAAGCCAATTAACACAATAACCGGAGCCAGTGTGATTCTCCTGAAACTAAATACAGCCTCATTAAAAACCTCCGGACTTTCTGCCTTTCCACCGATCATTAATATAAATCCTATTATAATGATCACGAATCCAATAGCCAGTAATTTGAAATTCTCCTTCCCAAAAGCAAACCTATTTGTAACATCTCTCTTCTTTGCCATAACTATTTGAATTAATATTTAGAAATACAATTTATCAGCCTTAATCTTTAAAAATTTATCCACTGCAAAAAAAGTGGATATCCAGTTAATGATAATTCCTATCAAAAGAACCATTGCAAATAAAACCCCTAAAATCTCAAGGTCCTGAAGAGAAACGATCTTATCAAATTCATTCTGAAGTAAGTACACCATGCCAATCAATAACCCAATCGATATGATGGATGCATATATTCCATGCAGAATCCCTTTGTAGATAAAAGGTCTTCTGATAAAGCCCTTGGTGGCACCCACAAGTTGCATTGTGTTAATAATAAATCGCTTTGAATACACCGACAAACGGATGGTGTTGTTAATAAGTGCAATGGCAACAAGGAACAACAATCCACTAAATGCCAGTATAATAAAACCGATCTTTTCAATGTTTTGATTCACCAGCTCCACCAGGTCCTTTTGATAAAATACTTCTTTAATCTGATCGTACTGCTGGAGATCTCTCTTTATTTGTTCAATACTTCCCGGGTTGGCATACTGAGCATGCAAATGCACATCAATAGAAGCCAGTAATGGATTATACCCTAAAAACTCGATGAAGTTCTCGCCCAGCTCTTCCTTTAATTCACGGGCTGCTTCCTCTTTTGTGATATATTCTGTCGACTTCACATAATGGGTTGCGTCCAGATTTTTTTGCAACCGGATAATATCCACTTCTTTTACCTCTTCTTTCAAGATGATTGAAAACCCTATATTCTCTTTAACATATTCGGAAAGACGCTTTGCATTCAGCACCAAAAGCCCCAGAACACCCAACAAAAACAATACCAAAGAAATACTTATCACAGAGGTCAGATAAGAACTCCTTAATCTTCTCCTGGTACTTTTAGTTTCTTTGGTTGCCATAATCAATTAAATTCACTGCTAAGATAAAAATTAATTATCCGAAAAGAATCAATCAACTAAAATTTTATTGAAATATCATTCGTATGGCAAATATTTCCTGTTCATGATAAATGAATTGTAAAGAGTTTATTCTATTTTTGCAACTAAAATCAAGATTTTGGAAGGCAGGGTTATTAAATCGACTGGAAGCTGGTATTATGTCACAGGACCCGAGGACCAGCTTTGGGCCTGTAAGATAAAGGGTAAATTTCGTATTCAGGGGATACGAACAACCAATCCGGTTGCAGTTGGCGACCATGTGGTTTTTTCTCCGGTCGACGGGAATAACCGGGAAGGTCTGATCACTGAACTCAAACCCAGAAGAAACTATATTATCAGAAGAGCCACCAAGCTATCAAAAGAGAGTCATATCATCGCTGCTAATATTGATCAGGCAGTTATTATGGCTACGATTGCTCATCCTAAGACCTATTCACTGTTTATCGATCGGTTTCTTGTAACAGCTGAAGCCTACGAAATTCCTGCAAAAATTATCATAAACAAGACAGATCTTTATAATGACAAACAACAGGATGAACTCAATGAACTCAAGAACATATATGAATCGATAGGTTATGAATGCCTCGAAATCTCTGTGAAGAAAAAAAAGAACCTGGACAAGGTCAATAATTTATTTAAGGATAAAATATCAGTTATAACAGGAAATTCTGGTGTGGGTAAAACCACACTAATCAATTATCTATGTCCTGAAGCCAACTTAAAAGTCAGGAACATTTCCAATTACCATAAAAGTGGACAGCATACCACTACCTTTGCAGAGATGGTTAAACTTCCTTTTGGAGGGGCAATTGTTGATACACCAGGAATAAAAGGTTTCGGCTTAATTGATATTGACAAGGAAGAAATATATCACTTTTTCCCTGAAATATTTGAGGCTTCCCAATCCTGCAAATTTCACAATTGTACTCATGTGCATGAGCCTGGTTGTGCAGTAAAAAAAGCCGTTGCAAACGAAAAGATAAGCAATCAGCGATATCAGAACTACCTTAAAATCTATTATGACAACCAGGAAAAATATCGTTAATAAACAATTATTAATATTCCATCCGATTAATTGATAGTCTTATCAAAGAACATTTTTTTTCCACAATTTATGTTTTATTTTTCCGTAATTTGTTAAGAATTAGTGTCCAGTCCAAAATGAAATCAGATATAAAGAATAAACAAAAAAATATTATGATCTTACTGGCTGAAGATGAAGAATTATTTCAGGAAATCATCAGCCAATATGTTGATTCCATAGGCTTAAAAATGACTATTGTCAATAACGGGAAACAATGCATCAATGAATTAATGAGTAACTCTTACGATCTTATATTAATGGACATTGAGATGCCTGAAAAAAATGGATTGGAAACTACACGTGAAATAAGAAAGAAAGGGATAAAAACTCCCATTATAGCTGTCACTTCAAACACATGGCGGGAAGATGAAATAAGGTCTCTTAATTCAGGCATGGATGATTTCTTAGCCAAACCTTTTAATGCAAAAGTTTTGGCCAAAAAGATCGAATATTGGGGAAACGCTTCATAAAAAAAAGCTGCCATTCAATGAAGGCAGCTTTTTTTAATCTATTCACAAATCTTAAATATCAAACTTAATCCCTTGTGCAAGAGGAAGCTTAGTGCCATAATTAATCGTGGTTGTTTGTCTTCTCATATAAGCTTTCCATGCATCAGAGCCAGACTCTCTGCCACCACCGGTATCTTTTTCACCACCGAAGGCTCCACCAATCTCAGCACCTGAAGTTCCCACGTTTACATTTGCAATACCGCAGTCTGAACCGGAATGTGACAGGAATCTTTCTGCTTCTCTTACATTCAATGTAAATATACAAGAAGAAAGACCTTGTGGCACATCATTATGTAACTCAAGGGCTTCTTCAAAGTCCCTGTACTTAATCAGGTACAAGATTGGAGCAAAAGTTTCCTCCTGAACAATATTATAGTGATTTTCAGCCTCGGCAACAGTAGGCATTACATAAGTGCCTGCCTCATAACCTTTTCCTGAAAGTACTTCTCCTCCGAAAAGAATTTTTCCTCCTTCTTCTTTTAATTGCTTAACGGCATTCTGATATAATTCAACGGCTCCTTTATCAATTAATGGTCCCATAAGGTTCTCCGGATCTAAAGGCGTTCCGATTTTTTGAGCTACCTGCTCATAAGCACTTATCAGACGTTTTTTAATGTCCTCATAAATGCTTTCATGCACAATGACTCTCCGGGTGGTTGTGCAACGCTGTCCGGCAGTGCCTACTGCACCAAAAACTATGGTAGGAATTGCCATATCAAGGTCTCCATGCTGTGATATAATCATAGCGTTGTTCCCGCCTAATTCAAGGATCGTTTTTCCTAATCTTTTTCCTACTCTTTCAGCAACCCGTTTTCCAACAGCAGTGGAACCAGTAACCGAGATCAATGGGACTCTCTTATCATCCAGTATGGGATTTCCAATCTGAGAAGATTTACCCACGGTAAGGTTAAATATTCCCTCAGGAAGTTTATTCGCTTCAGCTACTTCAGCCATAATTTTTTGCACAGCAACAGCAGTCAGAGGTGTTTTGGAACTGGGTTTCCATACCACAACATCTCCTGCGATAGCTGCTATCATAGTATTCCAGGCATAAACAGCAACCGGAAAGTTAAAGGCTGTAATGACTCCTACAATTCCTAAGGGATGGTAATGGTCATAAAGTCTGTGGTGGGGTCTTTCAGACTGCATAGTAAATCCATAAAGCTGTCTGGACTGTCCTACTGCAAGATCAGCTATATCAATCATCTCCTGTACTTCACCCAGTCCTTCCTGGTAACTTTTACCCATTTCCGTACTAACAAGCATTCCCAGGTCTTCCTTCTTTTCTCTTAATTTTAAACCAATCTGACGAACAATTTCTCCCCTGTCAGGAGCTGGTTTCTCACGCCATATCTTAAAGGCTTCTTTAGCTGTTGCTATTACTTTTTCATAATCATCTTTAGTGGCATTCTGAACTTTGGCAAGCTCACCACCATCAATAGGGGTATAAGAGGTTGTTATATCTCCGGAAGCTTTTAACCACTCTTTCCCGGTAGATGCACCCGAATTAACATCTTTAATTCCAAGACGTTTTAAAATTCCTCGAATATCACTTTTTTTATTAGCCATAAATTTATATTTTTAGTTTAAAGAAATATTTGCCAGCTGTGCAATTTATAAAATTTACCACAGAAAAAAAATTACACTCAGAATTAATAAAAATAGTCTATAGAAACAGATAAAAATTTGGCGCATCCAAAACAATTGTATATTTTTGCGATTGCTTGAAATTTGAATAAAAAAGCCTGAATGGCGGAATTGGTAGACGCGCTGGTCTCAAAAACCAGTGGATTTATCCGTGCCGGTTCGACTCCGGCTTCAGGCACACTCTGTTACCTGTTAAATGAACATACAATAACCCATGTTTAATAGGTTTACAGTAAACAGCCTTCTTTCGATTTTTATATACCAAATTCAAAAAGATGGACAACCCGGAAATACACCCTTATAAAGAAAAACAGGAAATATTTGACAAACGATATATTGAAATGGCCCAGATATGGGCTAAAAACAGCTACTGTAAAAGAAGACAAGTAGGAGCACTAATCGTTAAAGAAAAAATGATTATATCTGATGGATATAATGGAACCCCTTCCGGTTTTGAAAATATATGTGAGGACGAAAATTTTGAAACCAAACCATACGTGCTTCACGCCGAAGCAAACGCCATTACAAAAGTTGCTAAATCAAACAATAGTAGTGAAAATGCTACGTTGTATGTTACAACATCCCCTTGTCTTGAATGTGCCAAACTGATCATTCAATCAGGCATAAGCAGGGTTGTTTACACGGAGAGAAAAGAAACCAATGATGGTATCCCTTTGCTCGAAAGAGCCAGAATTGAAGTGGTTCAAATCACATTATAGAATAAATTCACGAATAAATGATTACTAAAAACCAAAAAATAAAAATTTACCTCCCCATCGTTTTAGGTTTAACCCTGATTGGTGGAATTCTTCTTGGTAATGTTTTAAGCAAACAATCTGTGAGCCCTCAGAAGCTGGGTCAACAGACAAAGAATAAAATCAACCAGGTAACACAATATATTGAAAACAATTATGTGGATTCTGTAGAAGAGCAAGCCCTGGTTGAAGCAGCCATTCCTGCTATGCTGAAAGAGCTGGACCCACACTCTGTCTATATCCCGGCTGAAAAACTGGAAACAGTTAATGAAAATCTAAAAGGCAATTTTGAAGGGATCGGTATCCAGTTCAATATGCAAAAGGATACCATTATTGTTGTCAGTACCATTACAGGAGGACCTTCGGAAAAGGCGGGATTGCAAGCAGGAGACCGAATCATAAAAGTAAACGATACAGTAGTGGCCGGAGTGAATATGTCGAGCTCAAA
>CAZWHH010000184.1:0-3565 GCA_964633615.1 uncultured Bacteroidales bacterium
CAGGATATGACTTTGAAATTATCAGAAACCTGATGCAAATGGGCCACGACATTGAATTTACTGTTGGCGGATTCGGAGGGTATCAGGCCATTATGTACGATCCGGTGATGGGTGTATATTACGGTGCCTCGGAATCAAGAAAAGACGGACAGTCTGTTGGTTATTAGGATAATGTCTCTCCATATATTATCACAATCCCGGCTGCTTTAAATAGTATGCCGGGATTTTTAATAAAAATCTATCTATATTATCCTGATCCCAAATTTTATTTATAATTTCATGTGATATTTTTTAAATTTTATCATGACAAGAAAAGAAAGATATCAAAAAATTCTGGATTATTTTCAGCAAAATCACCCGATTGCAGAGACAGAATTACATCACAACAACCCTTTCGAGTTAACGGTGGCTGTAATTTTATCAGCCCAATGTACCGACAAAAGAGTCAACATGCTCACTCCTGCCCTGATAGAACGATATCCAACCCCGGAAAAGATGTCCCGGGCCACTGACAAGGATATCTATGAATTTATCAAAAGCTGTTCCTATCCTAATAACAAGGCCAAACATCTGGCAGGAATGGCCAGAACACTTGTGGAAAAATTTGATGGAATCGTTCCGGATAATGTGCCTGATTTACAAAAGCTTCCAGGTGTCGGCCGTAAATCAGCCAATGTAATCGCATCGGTTATCTATAACAAACCTGCTATGGCTGTAGATACACATGTTTTCAGAGTTTCTGCAAGAATTGGACTGACTTATCAGGCAAAAAATCCACTTCAGGCAGAGGAACAACTGGTTAAGTTTATTCCGGAGGAACTAATCCCCAAAGCACACCATTGGCTCATTTTACACGGAAGATATGTTTGCCTGGCAAGAAAACCTAAGTGTGATATCTGTGAAATTAAGGTATATTGTAAATATTATCAGTCAAATAGAACAAAAGATTAAACAAGCTTATTAAACCAAATGTTATTCAAAAGATCAAAATTAAGTTACATCAAAAAACTATTTTTATTATGAAAAGAATATGGATCACACTTTTTCTGATTTCAACCCTCACATTAACAAACCAAATTGTTAAAGCCGATGAAAACCCGTTTGTCAGGTTTCCGGCTTTGAATGAAGATGGTTCAAAAATCGTTTTTAACTATCAGGGTGATGTCTGGGTTAAATCATTGAATGAAGATGCTACAGCCAACAGGATCACAATTCATGAAGGTTATGAAATGGCTCCCAAATGGAGTCCGGATGGAAAACAAATAGCTTTTTCCAGCGACCGGTACGGTAACAATGACGTTTACGTAATTCAGGCCAATGGAAGCAAACCCAAAAGACTTACTTATCATTCAACCGGTGATGCGATCAGCGACTGGGTCTCCGATAACGAATTATTATTTTCAACGAGAAGAGCTTATGCCCAGGTTGAATGGGATAACGAAATTTACCAGGTCTCTCTGGAAGGAGAAACACCCCATCGGAAAATGGATGCCTTCGGTACTATGGCAACCGCCTCTCCCAACCAAAGATACATTGCTTTTGTCAGAGGTGCTTGCAGAACTGCCAGGGAAGCCTATAAAGGTCCTGCAAATAAAGACATCTGGGTGTATGATACTCAAACTGACAAATATCATCAGATAACTCAATATGAAGGAAATGATTTTCAACCCGACTGGGTTGGAAACAATACGCTATATTATATCAGTTCAAGAAATGGAAGATATAATATTTTTAAGGCACAGTTAAATAATGAAAATATGAAAGTGGATGGCAGACCTGAAGCCATCACAGAATTTTCAGATGAAGGGATCAGATATTTCGATGTAAGTGCTGATGGAACAACACTGGCGTTTGAAAAAGGAATTAATATTCACACCCTGTCACTTAACAACGGCAAGAGTAAAAAATTAACTGTTACACTTCCCGAAGACTATCGCTTTCCTCCTGTAAAGCATAAAACCTATAGAAAGGAAATTAGTGAATATGCAATTTCTCCGGGCGGAAAATACATGGGAATGGTTATCAGGGGAGAACTGTTCCTTATTAATAATAAAAAGGAGAAGTCTAAAACCATTCGTCTGACAAATCACTCTTTCAGAGATCAGCATATTGATTTTATCAATGACTCCACGATCATTTTTGTTTCAGACAGAGATGGACAAAAAGACCTCTATATGCTTCAATCAGCAGATCCAAATGAACCGGATCTATACAAAACCTTACGTTTTCAGGTTGATAAAATACTTAAGAGCAACGAAAATGAAACGAATCCGGTCATTTCGCCGGATGGCAAGAAAGTAACATTTGTTCAGGGCCGCGGCAGACTCATCGTTGGCAAGATAGATACAGATAAAAAGAAAATCATCAATCAGACTGCATTGCTTGACGGATGGGCACAACCTTCCGGAATAACATGGAACCCTGACAGCAAATGGCTTGCTTATTCTTTGCCTGATCTTTATTTTAACTCCGAAATCTATATTCATGCCGCAGATGACAGTAAGGAACCTGTCAACGTAAGCATGCATCCCAAAGGCGATTATTCACCTTACTGGAGTCCGGACGGAACCAAGCTGGGTTTCATCTCCGAAAGAAATAACGGGGATAACGATCTTTGGTTTGCCTGGCTAAAGAAAGAAGACTGGCAAAAGACAAAAGACGACTGGGAAGAAATGGAAGATGAAGACGAGGATAAAAACGGTTCTGAAAAAGGCAAAAAAGAAACACCTGAAAAAATAGAGATCGATCTGGAGAACATCCATGAAAGATTGGAGCAGGTTACTCAACTACCTGGTAATGAGGCGGAATTAAATATATCCAATGATGGTAAAACATTCTATTTCGTTAATAACAGAAGTGGAAGGCAAAGATTCGATGCCGAACAGGATCTGCATAGCATTCAATGGGATGGCAGGAAAATGAAACGTCTTACACAAGGCGGACAGAACCCAAGAGGCGTTATGCTTGATCATAAAAATAAAACATTGTACATGATCAAAAATGGTGGACTTTTAGCCAAATTCAGTACCAAAAAGAAAAAGCTCCAACCCATCAGCATCAAAGCTGAAATGGATATTAACTATAAAAAAGAACTGCAGCAAATTTTTAAAGAAGCATGGAGCACGATTGAAAACGGCTTTTATGATCCGAACCATCATGGCAAAGACTGGAAAGCCCTGAAGAAAAAATACAAGCCTTATGCTATGAAAGCTTCCACGAAAAGAGATTTCCGTGATATTTTCAATGAGATGCTGGGACAACTGAATGCAAGCCACATGGGCATTTATGTAAGAGAACGTGCGGAAACAGAACAAGAAAGAACAGGCCTGCTTGGTGTAGAAGTTGCTCCGCATCCGGAAGGAGCTATCATAAAACATGTGATACCTAACACACCCGCAGACAAAACATTCAGTAAATTAAAAGAAGGAGAAATTATCACGCTCGTTGATGGAAAGGAGCTCGACGAAAAGAGCAACCTCTATGCAACATTGGTCAACAAGAATGATGAAGAGGTATATCTTGAAGTAATGGATCATTCAGGAAAGAAAAGAAGCACAAGCATACG
>CAZWHH010000184.1:3665-5589 GCA_964633615.1 uncultured Bacteroidales bacterium
GATGTTACCCAGCATGCTTACACAGTACCCAGAGGAGCTACCGATAATCTGGAAAAAAATCATCCCAAATTCAAAAAATATTATCCCTACTCAGAAAGACTGCCGTTGGCTGCATGGACTAAACCGACCATAGCCATGTGTAACCAAAACAGTTATTCTAATGCAGAGATCTTCTCTCATGCTTATAAGAGTCTTAATCTGGGCAAACTGGTTGGTCAGCCAACATTTGGTGCCGTTATATCAACTGGAGGTCAGAGACTTATTGACAATTCCTACATCAGGCTGCCTTTCCGGGGTTGGTATGTGAAAGAGTCCGGAATGAATATGGAACACGGTCCTGCTGTTCCAGATATAAAAGTAGAAAATGAACCAGGCAGTAAAGCAAAAGATGAAGACCAGCAACTTAAAACTGCAGTTGAAGAATTGCTTAAACAAATAGAATAAAAATCCTGTACTAACAGATAAAAAGCTTCAACTATGGCGTTGAAGCTTTTTTTTTATATACTTTTTTTTTGTAAATTAAATTTTTGAACAATTATCAGTTTCATGAGTAAAAAAAGAAAAGAGTAACCATGGATATTTTAAATAATCACAATGCTTTATATACCGATTTATATGAGCTGACAATGGCTCAGGCTTATTTTTATTCAGAACAGAAAGATAAAACTGCTGCTTTCGATTATTTTTTCCGTAAAAATCCATTTAATGGTGGATATGCCATCTTTGCAGGACTGAATAACTTAATAGATACACTGAGGAATTTTAAATTTTCTCAGGATGATATCAACTACCTGAGAAAAAATGGGTTTAGAGAAGAATTTTTGAATTATTTAAAAGATTTCAGCTTATCAATTACTTTAAGCGGAGTCAAAGAAGGGGAAGTGGTTTTCCCCATTGAGCCTGTTCTAAAAATAAAAGGCAACATTATTGAATGTCAGCTTATTGAGACCATGCTTCTTAATTATCTGAACTTTGAAACCTTGATTGCAACAAAAGCTTCAAGGATCAAAAAATCTGCCGGAGAAAAATTATTCAGTGATTTTGGATTAAGAAGAGCACAAGGCCTAGGTGGAATACAAGCCAGCAGAGCCACCTATATTGGAGGAGCAGATGCTACATCCAATGTGCTGGCAGGGTATTTATATAACATTCAGACCAATGGAACACAAGCCCATTCATGGATACAGAGCTTTGATGATGAGCTTACCGCGTTCAGAAAATACGTGGAAGTTTTCCCTGAAAATTCCATCTTACTGGTTGATACATACGACACGCTTAAATCAGGAATCCCTAACGCCATAAAAGTAGGCAGGGAATTGAAAGAAAAAGGATACACCCTCAAAGGAATCCGTCTTGATAGTGGTGATTTGGCTTACCTCAGTAAAAAGGCAAGAAAAATGCTCGATGAAGCAGGCTTTGAAGAATCTTTGATTATTGCATCGAATCAGTTGGATGAATATTTAATACGAAGCCTGAATGAACAAAACGCCCCTATTGATGGTTATGGGGTTGGTACAGAGCTAATTACAGGCAAAAAAACAGCAGCTCTGGATGGGGTATATAAACTATCTGAAGTAAATAATCAACCCAAGCTCAAACTCTCTGATACATTTCAAAAGATATCAATTCCCGGAAACAAAAAAGTTTTTCGCTATTTTAACGGGGAAGATTTCTTTTATGCTGATGGAATTGCCCTTGATGAGGAGGATGAAACAAGTATTATACACCATCCTTATGAAAGAAATACAAAATGTAGTCTGAAAGGACTCAAAAAGGAGAGTCTGTATCAAACTTTTATAGAAAACGGAGAAATAAAAAGAACACAAAAAAATGTGGATAAAATAAAAGAATATGCAGCCCAAAGGATAAAACAGCTACCTGATGAACACAAACGATTTGAAAAACCACATATTTATAAAGTGGG
>CAZWHH010000185.1:0-5573 GCA_964633615.1 uncultured Bacteroidales bacterium
TCAATGTCGTGGCCCATTTGCATCAGGTTTCTGATAATTTCAAAGTCATATCCTGATTCCAGGTATACTGTTCCCCCGTTTTTCATTTTTCCGCCGGTTGGCTGTGATGATCCTCCGTGCCTTATTCTTGGAGTATCGCCTGCTTCCTGAAGATTCATACCGAAGTCTACCATATTTGTTATAATTTGGGCATGGCCTTGTGGTTGCATGGAACCTCCCATAACACCAAAACTCATAAAGGGCTTGTTATCCTTAGTTACGAAAGCCGGGATTATAGTATGAAAAGGTCTCTTGCCCGGTTCATACACATTGTTATGTCCTTCTTCCAGACTGAATAATTCTCCTCTGTCCTGCAGAACAAAACCAAGTTTACCGGGAGTCATCCCAGACCCCATTCCCCGGTAGTTACTTTGTATCAGGGATACCATATTCCCTTCATCGTCGGCTACTGTCAGATAAATGGTATTTCCCTTTTCAATTTTTCCCGCGGGGTAACTTCGGCCAGCCTTATCAGGGTTGATCCTTTCTGCCCGTTTTTTTGCATATCCTTTTGAGATTAGCTGATCAATTGGGATTTCTGCAAAGTCAGGATCCGCGTAAAATTTGGCCCTGTCTTCAAAAGCCAGTTTTTTTGCTTCAACAAAGGTGTGAATGTACTCTTTGCTGCCAAATCCCATTTCGGCGATGTTAAAATTTTCCAGTATATTTAATATTTGCAGGGCTGCAATTCCCTGTCCGTTGGGAGGTAATTCCCATATTTTATGACCTCTGTAAACCGTAGAAACAGGTTCTACCCATTCCGATTGATGTGCCGCCAGGTCTTCATAGGAGAGGAAGCCGGCTTCCTCTTCGTTCCCTTCAATGTACTTTGGCGCGTGTTTTTTCATGTAGGCATCAATCTTCCTGGCAATCTCTCCTTTATAGAAAATATCTCTTCCGCCTTTGGCAATTTTTTCCAGGGTATTTGCCAGGTAAGGATTTTTAAATATTTCTCCTTTTTCCGGTGCATGTCCGTCGGGCATAAATATTTCCTCAAAGCCGGGAAACTCTTCTAAATAGCGTGCATTTCTGTGCCAGTAATAGGCAATAAGTTCGCTTACCGGAAATCCTTCGCGAGCGTAATCTATGGCTGGCTGAAGAATATCCTCCATGGTTTTGGATCCGAACTTTTTATGTAGCTCAAACCATCCATCTACACAACCCGGGACAGATACGGGCAACGGACCCATTGCCGGGATCTTTTCATATCCGTTTTTCTTGAAATACTCTAATTTTAATGATTGAGGCGATCTTCCTGAAGCATTTAATCCATAAAGTTTTTTTGTTTCTGCATCCCAGACAATGGCAAAAAGATCACCACCGATGCCATTCCCTGTTGGCTCCATTAATCCCAGTGTAGCGTTTGCAGCTATGGCCGCGTCAATTGCGTTTCCACCGTTTTTTAAAATATCAATGGCTACCTGGCTGGCCAGCGGCTGACTGGTACAAGCCATTCCATGTTTCGCGATGACTTCAGAGCGAGTGGCAAATGTTTTTCCTGTAATTCGATCCTGAGCATTAGAAAAATTCATGGAGAAAAGAATTAAAAATGTAAGAGTTAAAGCTTTCATAATTCGTTTGTATTAACAATTAAAAATTAGACTGTCTTTTTTTTTTGAAGTTTAATAAATTTGTATTCGTTATGTATAATGAAACATGGTTTCCGAAAAGCGTTATCTTTCGTCATGGACAAGCCAGATGCTAAGGTGATCCATTAAAAAAACCGAGCTTTTATTCTTTTTTCCGGGAGTTTCCAAGCAGGTACCCAATAGGTTTAAGACCGACACTGTGCATAGAAATTATATTTAACATTGCAAACAGTGGAACAAAAAGGACCATACCGGCTATACCCCAAATCAAGCCCCCTAATATTACCGCGATAATTACTATTAATGGGTTTAGCTTCACTTCTTTTCCTATGATGAGAGGTTCGAGCAGGTAACTTTCTGCCAATTGTATGGTAATAATGATCACTGTAAACAGCAACACCTTTTCTATCCCATCAAAAAAGACAAAAGAAAAAATAATAGGCATCAATCCGCTTACAAAGGGGCCAAAATAGGGGATTATCGTGATCAGAGTGCCAAAAATGATTAGCAAAACAGCATAGGGGAGGTCAAAAATTTGAAAAGCGATATAATACATGATCCCAAGTAGGATCATTACTTGTGCTCGACCCCATAAATATTGAAAGACTACTTTATTAATTCTTTTAAGGATCTCTCTGGAATTTTCTTTATTTTCTTTGGGGATATACATCATTATGAACTCATAAATTCTGCCCCTGTATAACAAAAGCAATATTACGTAGATCAACACGATTAAAAGATTGAATATTGAATTTATAAAGTCGCTGAGAAACTGAGTCACCTGTGATTCAATTGCATGCAACAACTCCTCTGATCTGTCTTGCCATATTTTACGCTGTTCTTCAAGAGACAAATTAGTGATGGATGTAATTCGATCTTGTGCCTTATTAATAAACGATTGTAATTCATCCCCGAATGAAGAGATCTCTGATACGAATTGATTCAATTGATAGGCAAAAAGAAATAAAATAGCTCCCATGATAATAAAAACGACCAGGGTGCTGATGATAGAAGCAATGACGCGGTTTATCCTTTTTGATTCGAGAAAATTACAAAAGGGGATCATTAAAGAAGCCAATAAAACACCAAAAAGAAAAGGCTTTAAAAAAGGAGCTCCAACATATAAAATAGCAAGAACTAATACAATAAAAAAGAGTATTTTATTAAATTTTGTGAGCCTGTCCATGTTATTTATTATAACTTTTCTGTTTACCTTTTTAAACCATTTTCCTCTTTGAAAAGAGATTCTTTGTCAAAATTAAGAGAAAATTGTGATTTTTGATATACATGTGGATAAATATTTTTAAATAACAGGAATTTAAAATTCCTTCATGGAGGAAATTTAAGGGCATTTGGGGCAAGCCAATGGAGTCTTTTCTCAGAACTACCTGACAGCCACAAAGCAGTTCAACAATTCAGCAAATCTTTCTTTGTCCTGAAATCAGTCAGACTGCTTCGCTTTTTTATAATAATAGGCAGCTTTCTTTTCTTTATCCAGGCGGGTGTATATGTTTCCAAGGAATTTGGCATATTCCGGTTTTGGGTCAAGCCTGTATAATTTAAGGAAGTAGTCGCGTGCTTTTCTAAAATCCGGCCATATTTTATCCCATTCTTTAAGCAATTTATTGTACTGACTCCGGGTTCTGTTATTTTTATATGCCTCCATCTCTTTCACATAAAGATTTTCTGCCTTCCTATAATGTTTTTCGGCATACCATTCAAGTGCTGTTATGTTGTCTGGTTCCAGTTTTAAAATTTTCTCTGCAAGTTCATCACACAGCTTTTTATTTTCCAGGTTTTTATTAACAACCAGGTATCCGGCAAGCAGTTCAGCATTGGTTTGAGCCTGGTCCTTTATTTCGGGCCATATTTCAACGGCTAATTTCCAGTTCTCACTTTCCACATAAGTTTCAAAAAGGCGCACAGTAATGGCATTTATTTTCTCTCCCTGCGGATATTTTTCATGATAGTCTTCCAGTACATTTATTTCTTTGGACAAATTGTCGATGGTTTTATAGATCTCTGCAAGTGAAGCATATAGCTCAGGCGATGAAAACTCCAGAATTTCAGCTGTCTCGAGATATTCCCTGGCTTTGTTGATTTGTTCCAATTTTTTGGCAGCCAGTCCTGCTTTGTAATATACAACAGCCTCTGCTTTTTTGCCCCTGCTTTCATGTGTTTCAATTACCTGGTCCCAGGCGTTAAGCGCAGACTTAAAATCACCCTCCTTGTAAGCAGTGTTTCCTTCATCTGTGAGCTGTTTCGTTGCACATGAATTTATTATCAGAATAATAATAAGTCCTGGTATGATTCGGTTGATTTTCATTTTTTGGTTCTTTAAAGAGAGAGCAAATTTAAAATATATTTTTTATTTGAGAGCAAAGAGGTCTTTGTTTATTTGGATAGTTTCAGATAGCAAAGCAGACAGGGGAATAATAAGAGATTGATTCTATTAGATTGAAGAACAAATTTTTCCAGATATTTTAAAAATGGAACCATCCACTTATAGAAAACGACCATTCATCTAAGATACTATACCATAAATTCAATCAGTTGATTAAAACTTGCATTATGAATTCTTTTCACTTATTTTCGGTGGGTCTTTTATGTTTAATTCGTAGAAGTTTTTATTATGGAAACAAAAAAAATAGGTTTTATTTATTTGATTAGCGCCTTAATATCAATAAATTTATTCATTATCTCTTTAATTTTATATGATGGTACCCCAATACCTATGATTTTTGCCTTAGCTTGTTTCGGAGCAAGTATAGGGGTTGTTTTTAGAGGATTTTTTGACCCAGATTCTTGGGGTAAAACCCTAAAGAGAAAAAAGGTTAGTGCATATATGGGTTTTATCTCCTGGTTTGCTATTCTGTTTATAGAGTACATATTATTGGTGACAAAAAGTTTTAAACTTATAGATAAACAAAATGTATATTATATGATTTATGGTGGAGCAGGAATAATTATTCTTTATTGGTTGGTTTATTTTCTATGGTTTCGAAAGACTTATTTTAAGTGAAATTAGGAATGCCATTGAAATTGAATTAAAAAATCAAGATGTTAAAAAATTTTTCCAAATATTTTAAAAGTGAAACCATCCACTTATAGAGAATGACCATTCATCTAAAATAATATACCACCCATTCAATCAGTTGATTAAAACTTGCATTATGAAATTATTCCTCATATTTTCGTTGGGTCTTTTATGTTTAATTCGTAGAAATTTTTATTATAAATGATGGTAAGCCAGATTTTATGCAAAAGATAAAATCCCTAAGAATATTTTTATTTATATTATCATTTGCTGTTATTATCTTTAATCTTATTCTTGGAATAAGTAATAACACAAGGGTTGCAACCACATTTATTTGTATATGCATTATTTTAATGATAATAATTGATGAAGCATTTTTATTAAAAATGGAAAAAAGAAATAATATAAAACAATAAATGTATTCTCTAGCTTCATTTTTTTTATTTGCCAGGTAGATAGAAATTAACTATCTGCCTGGCTATAATTTATTATTCTAATATTTCTATAAAATATGTATTAAAATTATTATTTGCCGGCAATAAAATATTTATTTCATCGGGGATTTCCTTTCACTTAAAACCTCTGGGTTTTTTACCGGCGGCTTATGCTTTCCGCCGGTTTTTATTTTATGTTCGCGGACTCATCCTGATGACTCGGTTCGGACCGGAGACCTCATTCCTGTTTTCTTCCAGTAAGGTACTTTTCCCTGGTGAAGCAAGTTATGGAGTTTTTAAATCTACGTTTACTATATCTTGCGGTTTGGTGGTCACATTTTGTTTTTTATCAGCCGGTCGTAAAATCGGAAATATTGATAAATAATACCCGGATTGTTGCCAACGATCCTGCCATACAAGTCGTACGGTATTTTTCTGCCGTACTTATCAATCACCCGTTAAAAGCTTTTACTA
>CAZWHH010000186.1:0-1424 GCA_964633615.1 uncultured Bacteroidales bacterium
CCCATTTCAACAGCACGTGGTTGTCCGAGGAATTGTGAGTTTTGTGCTGTTAGTAATATGCACGGTAAAAAAGTAAGGACACGTTCTCTTAACCAGGTGATCAAAGAGTTGAAGCAAAGACTTGAGGAAGGTTATAAGCGAATGTTCTTTGTGGATGATAATTTTTCTGTTGTGCCGGATAATAGGAGACCTTTATTGAAGGCCATGGCCAAAAAAAGGAAGAAAGGAAAATGGTTTCAGAGCATTATTATTCAGGATGAAGTACCCGGTTTATTAAAAGGAGGCGAGGAATATATCAGTCTGTTAAAAGAAGCAGGTATTAAAACAGTAATGCTTGGGGTGGAAAGTTTTGACGACAGGAAATTGGAGGCGATGCACAAACAGCAAAAGAAAACAGACTCAGAAAAAGCCATACGGTTGCTGCGCAAGTATGGAATCATTATTTATGCTTTTGGGATGGCTAAGCCGGAGATTGATGATAAAGAAAGTATCCGGAGTCAATTCCGGAAATTAAGGGAAGAAGGAGTCTCTTATGCTGATATGACCATTGAAACTCCAGTTCCGGGAACTGAATACTGGGAAAAATATAAAGATAATCTGACAGCCATAAAGAATGGAAAACCTGACTGGGATAAATGGACGTTTTTATCCACTGTAATTCCGACAAAACATTTGAGTCAACAGGAATTTCAAAAGGAGGTTAAAAAGAGCATGCAATATTTTTATTCCCCTTTGCGCGCATTAAAAGATATTTTACGAGGTAAGATACGCCGTGGTTTGACCATTTTGTATGTATGGATGACCACGGAGAGAATGTATGTATGATCTCCTGTTATTTAATTATTAATGCGGGTTTGATGTAACAAACAATCTTATATTTAATTGAATACCTGCGTTTTATTTGTTATGCTTACATCGAACTCTCGTTAATATCAGGTACTTCTGCTTTCTATGGTTTTTTTCGAAAATTTGAGATAGAGGACGAAGGGAATGGCAAGCAATGCAATGAAAGCATCTATTTTGTATGTGTTCACCCACCCAAACCAGTCGCCCATGGCCCCATTCAGTAAAGCAGACACTGAACCGGAGACAAAAGTTATAAACATATAGATTCCGTTCATAAATGTTTGATGTTCAGTTGCCTTGTCCATTACAAAAGCTAAAATTACCGGACCAGAAGCCAGCATGAAGAATCCCATAAGAACCAGCACCGGGAAGACCCAAAATCCGGAGGAATAGACAAAGAGGAGCATCATTAAAGGAGTTGCCAGGGTAATAATCAGCAGCGTATTCATTCTTCCAAACCGATCTGACAAATTCCCGGCGAAAAAAGTTCCTGCGGCACCGGCTATTTCAAAAACAGACAGGGAAGAGCTGCCAAACCAGAGATTTTGTCCGCTGAAACGAAAGTAAGTAGGAAGGAA
>CAZWHH010000186.1:1524-5571 GCA_964633615.1 uncultured Bacteroidales bacterium
GTAACAATTAATTCGGATAAAACCGGTGCAAAAAATGCTGAGTACACATCATGCATATAATGTGCAAAAGCTATGGATGTCACATTTTTATTTTGAAAGATTTTACCCATAAAAAAGCTTTGCAGATTTTTACCTGCAAAGCTAATCAGAAAAATAACAGATTATTGATTAAATCGTGGAAATTAATTTTTCAATCAGCATGGTCATTTTGGGCTCTACTTTCTCTGCTGCTTTTTGAACAATTTCATGAGAAATTTTTTCGATTTTTCCCGGCACTCCCAGGTCTGTGATAATAGAAACAGCAAAACAAGGAATATCCATGTGCCGGGCCGCAATTACTTCAGGGACAGTAGACATTCCGACAGCATCCCCGCCAATGATTCTGAAATATTGGTATTCTTTTGGGGTTTCCAGGGTTGGTCCGGAAGTAGCCACATAACAGCCTTTCTGTACTTTTATATTGTTGTCTTTGGCTATTTTTTCAGCCTTTTCAATAAGTGCGTGATCATAAGGTTCGCTCATATCAATAATCCTGTTCCCCAGTTCATCAATATTTTTGCCTATTAACGGATTTGGAAGCAAGTTGATGTGGTCATTCATGATCATAATATCTCCCACTTCAAACCCGGGATTGACCCCGCCGCTTGCATTGGATACAATCAGTGTCTTTATACCCAGGAGTTTCATTACACGTACCGGATAGGTTACCTGCTTCATGTCATATCCTTCATAATAATGGAAGCGTCCCTGCATGGCAATAATTTTTTTATTACCAAGAGTTCCGTAAATTAATCTTCCATGATGGCCCGCGACAGTGGATACAGGAAAATCCGGAATGTCTTCGTAATCAATAGTTTGTTTAATATCAATGTCTTTTACCATACCACCCAGCCCGGTTCCTAAAATGACGCCGATTTCAGGTTCTTCCTGAATTTTATTCTGGATAAAGGAAGCTGTGTTTTTTATTTTTTCTAACATAATCCGTTATTTGTTGGTTAAAATCGTTCGTTCTGTTATTTAAAAATTCTACTTTGATTGGTATAAAGCAAAAGGCTTTGGCCAGTTCATCCGGAATATTTTTGTTTTCTCTTAATCGAATTGCATCTTTTTCCGTTGTGATGATTACCTTATCCTTTTTTTCTATCTGTTTATATCGCTTCTCAATTTTATTAATATCCGAATCCGAATAATTTCGGTGGTCGGCAAAAATAACAGAATTTATTTGTTTAGATAAATTATTTTCTAAATATTTCTTAAAAGGCTTGGGGTCTGCAATGCCCGTTACCAAAAGAATGGTGGTGTTTTCATTAATATCTTTAAATGTTTTTTCATCAGCCCAATGCGGAAAAATTGCTTGTGGATTTCCATATTGTAAAGTTGTAAAATAAATAGTTTGATAGGGGAAGGGTTTTAGCTTATTCAAAACTACCCGCCTTTGAATGGGTTGAAAATCCTGAGGGGCTTTTGTGATAATTATAATATTCGCCCTTCTTTTTTGATAGACTGGTTCTCTCAGATTACCAAGCGGAAGTAAAAAATCTTTATTAATTGGATGGTTGTAGTCGATAAGCAGGATGTTCAGGTTGGGTTTTACATAGCGATGCTGATACGCATCATCTAACAGGACGAGATCCAGGTTTTTTATATTTTCTTTTAATTTTTGTATGCCGTGCACTCTTTTCTTATCAACAGCCACTGTAATTTCAGGGTTTTTTGTCTTGATTTGCATGGGTTCATCTCCAATATCCTCAACTTTTGAATTCTCCCCGGCAAGTACAAATCCACTGGTTTTTCTTTTATAACCTCTGCTTAGTGTAGCGGTTTTAAATTCATCTTTTAATAGTTCAACCAGGTATTCAACATGGGGTGTTTTACCCGTTCCGCCAACTGTAATATTTCCAATACCGATGATTGGGATATCAAATGATTTGGAAGGCAGAATTCCAAAATCAAAAAGTTTGTTTCTCAGGTAAATCCCCATTCCATAGAGAATACTCAGGGGAAATAATATGAAACTTAATGCGATTCTTAACTTGCTCATGATGTGTATTTCAATGTTTTATCAAAGGTAATAAAAAGGATAAAAAAACTTTTATCAGTTTGTATGAATTTCAGGAGCAAATAATTTTTAATTTTTTTTTTAAGTGGAATGAAACTTGCTGAACAAAAATTCATCTTTTTTTGTTAAACGCTGGAAACATTTTTAATAAAATTTGTTTCCATAGTTTTTTATTTTATTTTTGCGCTCATATGAATAAAGAATTTAAAAATATAATAGATAAGGTTACTGAGCTATATCAGCAGTATGGTATAAAAAGTATAACAATGGATGATGTATCAAGAGAACTGGGTATTTCGAAAAAAACCCTTTACAAATATGTCAGTAACAAAGATGAGTTGGTCGGACATTTTGTCTCCTATAAGCAAAACGATTCTAAATGTGGATATGAAGAGTTAAAATCCGAAGCTTCTAATGCTATAGAAGAGTTATTGATCTTTAACGAGTATGTGATTGAGATGCTCAAAAATTATAATCCTTCCACTGAGTTTGATCTGAAAAAATATTATCCGGAACTCTATTCAGAATTTAGAAAAAAGAGGCAGGAAAACATGTATCGTGCAGTGAAAGAGAATATTGAGCGGGGCAAAAAAGAAGGATTATATCGTTCTGAGCTGGATGAAGTAATCATTGCCAAAGTACATGTTTCCCGAATAGAAAATAGTTTTGCCAATGAGATTTTTACTATTGAAGAATTGACTTCATCACGTTTTGTAAATGAAATGATGAACTATCACATCAGGGGAATGGTAAATAATGAGGGGTTAAAATTTTTAGAGAGTAAATTGAAAGAAATTAAAAATAAATGATACAAATAGAAAAAAAATAAATAAAATTATTATGCAGCGAATTTTTTATGTTTTAACCGTTTTTGTCTTTTTCACATCTTCTGCTTTTACACAGGATGGGGAAGATACATTAAAAATAACTCTTCAGGAAGCCCAGGAGTTTGCCCTTGAGCATAATACACAGGTTGAGAATGCACAACTGGAAGTAAAAGTAGCAGATAAGAAAGTCTGGGAAACCACAGCTCAGGGCTTACCCCAGGTAAGTGCAACCGGAAGCTACAACAACAATTTAAGTCTTGCAACCCAGCTTTTACCGGCTGTCATTTTTGGTGGCCCCGAAGGGGAATACGTTGAAGTACAGTTTGGGACACAGCATAATTTTACCGGAACTGTTTCTGTAAATCAGCTTGTTTTTAGTGGTCCTTATATTGTAGGTTTGCAGGCTGCTAAAGTATACAAGAGTTTATCCAGGCAACAATCCAGGCAAACTAAATTAGATGTAAAAGCCAATGTAGCCAATACCTATCATCTGATTCTTCTTTCCAGGGAGAATAAAAAAATACTGAAGAAGAACCTCAACAATCTGAATAAAACGCTGAATGATTCCAAAAAGATGTATGAGAATGGAATGATTGAAGAAACCGAGATAGACCAGGTTCAGATAAGTGTTACAAGCCTTGAGAATTCAATAAAATCAGTGCAGCGACAGCTTGAAAGTTTATATAATCTGCTTAAGATACAGCTGGGAATCCCCCTCGAACGGTCAGTTCAATTAGAGCAAAGTTTGAAAAGTGTCGTAAGCAACACAAGTCTGGATAAAACAGTTTCAAAAGATTTTAGTGTACAGAATACGATCGGTTACCAAATGGCAGATACACAAGTAAAATTGGAAGAACTTGATCTGAAAAGGCAGAAGGCAAATTTTCTTCCCAATCTTTCTGCTTTTTACAATTTTAATGAAAATGCCATGCGAAATGAATTTAATTTTTTCGATTTTAGTGAAGAATGGTACCAGTCGAGCATTTTAGGATTTCAGTTGAATATTCCGATATTCAGTAGCGGTCAAAGATATTCCAAAGTAAAACAAGCTCAGCTTCAGATGAAGAAAGCAATAAACAACCGGGAGCTGGCAAAGAAAAATCTTAAAAACGGATATATACAGGCCAGGAATAATTATATGAATGCTTATGAAACCTATAT
>CAZWHH010000187.1:0-5571 GCA_964633615.1 uncultured Bacteroidales bacterium
AAATCATTCAATGAATGTTTAGTAGTGCGATTATCAGCCTCTCGTCGCACTGTATTACAGTCTGTTATAGAGCGTTTTTTTATCGAAAAATAGCAATTATCAAAATAGACCTCATAGTTCTCTTCCTTTATGCTAAAATAAGCCTGAAATTATTAATTTTAGCTCAAACAAAATCAGTGATTATCCGATGTACGGTTACCCGTCCTTACAGATGCGAAAACCTATATTGAAGTGGCAGTCATCCGGGGGATAATAGGTCCGGTTGGAAACCCGGCAAAAGTCTGCCTGGCTATCCCAACCGCCGCCGCGAAGGACTCGGTATTTACCCGTTTCCGGTCCCTGCGGATTATTTTGGGGAGAAACGTCATAGTAGGATGGGTGAAACCAATCGCTGCACCATTCCCAGACATTTCCGCTCATGTCGTAAAGTCCGAGTTCATTGGGCTGTTTCTCGCCCACCGGCAGGGTTCCTTTTCCTTTTTCAAACGATGAATTGCCTGTAGCATTCGAATTTTGTTTATACCAGGCCACCTCCCCAATCTCATTGCTTCCGCTGAAGACATACTCCTTGCTTTTTGTTCCGCCCCGGGCGGCAAACTCCCATTCCGCTTCGGTGGGAAGCCTTCCCCCATACCAGTCGCAGAAGGCTTTTGCTCCCATCCAGGTAACTCCTACCACCGGGTAAGCCTCTCTGCCTTTCTCGCTGACCCATTGCTCATCAATAAAATCAATTTGACAATAGCTGCTATCAACGGCAATATAAAGGGTGTTGTTGTATATGCCTGAAGAGTGGATGTTTATGTCGTTTAAAAAATTACAATATTGACTGTTGGTGATCTCATAGCGGCTGATATTGAAGTCGTCCAGGGTGACTTGGTGTACATGGAGTTCGTCTTTATCACAGTGGTATTGCTCGCTGGTGCATCCCATAATAAAGGTTCCGCCTTCTAAAGGAACAAAAGGAATGCTGGGTTTGGGACTTTCTTCTTTTTCGCAACTTATGATACATGCTACTAATACCGTAAAGATCAAAAGGATGTGTATTGGAATTTGTGTTTTCATAACAATCGGTTTTTGCTGTTCAATTTTAATATCTGCCCGGGAAAGTCACCCTGTCTGGTTTTTATATTTTTAAATCGATCATCATAAAATCATACAAAAAGCATTCAACCTTTCCGGGTTGCTATCGGGCAATGACAAGTTGTTTTATATATTGGGTTTTATCCGTTTGAATTTTGACCAAATACTGACCCGCCGGAAGGGTGGAAACATCGATATTCTTTCGCCTTTTTACAGTTTGGCTGGTCTTCATAAGCCGTCCTTCAATCGAATAGAGTCTGATATTCCTGATTCTTATATGGGCCGGAATCCTGATGTGGATGTAATCCCTTGCCGGATTGGGATAGATACGGATTTTCGTGTGTTCTGCGGCACTGTGAATACCAGTTGGGTTTTCTGCAATCCGGGCAAGGAAAAAGTCCCTGTCTCCTTTATAAGGATAATACGTACCATCCAGTGTTATATCGCCCTTTATACCCCCGGTAAGATAGACATTGCCGTGGGTATCTGTGGTTATCCCGTAAATTTTAGCCCAGCCCGGGCTGTTCAGATTCCTTGCCCACTGAAAGTTGCCCTCCAGATCAAATTTGGCCAGATAGCTGTTTTGGTAATACTCATCTGCAAAAGGGATTTTCGATGTGAATACCGAATCTCCCACTTCAACGGTTATGCTGTAACTTCCGGAGTAATAAAGGGCGTTGTTTCCTGTATGAAGCGCTTTAGGGTGATCATGGAATTGATTTCCTATATGTTTGGCCCAGGTTAAATTTCCACCCGGTGAGAATTTGGCGATCAGAATATCATCATCTCCATTTGAAATAAAGGAGATGGACTGGTTGTTGTTTGGGTTTTGCTGAATCAGGAGTGTATCATGAAAACAACCTGAAAAATAGATGTTATTGTATTTGTCTGTGACGATATCAACTATAGAAAGGTTCTCAAGTATCTTAGTCCAGATCAGCCCACCTGCAGAATCGAATTTGGTAAGATGAGAGCCGCTTGTTCCGGGTTCGTTATAGAAAACAGAAGTATCTTCATTTACTGAGGTAATCCTTACAGAATCCTGGAACAACCCGGAAAATATAATATTTGATGCATGGTCCGTTTCTACATTACTGACATTAGGGGATTCTCCACTATAAGGTAGAGTCCATAGTATATTTTCTGAAGTATCTATTTTTATAAGCGTTCCCTGTCCTCCCAGATACAAATTCCCTACCTGGTCGTGTGCCAGTGAAAAGAATTCTTTGCCTGCCGAGGCCGGCATTTTAAGCCATTGAAAATTTCCGGATTTACCTAGTTTGAGCAGATAATTTTGATTGACATCATCAATAGTATACATATTGCCATTAACTATAATAGTATCAGAGAAAATACCGGTGATAAACAGATCATCGTTTAGAACATCCAGATCAGAGGCAACTGTTGCCCAACTTCCAATTCCGGTTTCAATCCATTGGAATCCGGGTGTACTGTTGAATCTTGCCACAAAAAAATCAGAACTATTTTTCCCAAAACCCGGATAATAATGATCTTCAATGATCAAATCCTCGAAATATTTACCTATTACAAAAAGGTCTCCTCCGTTATCCAGCTTAATTTCCTTACCGATCCCATCTGTATACCTTTCAAACCAAATCCATCTGGGAGACTGGCTGTAGCCATTGCTGGAAAGCAATACCAAAAATAAAAAGGTTAAATATTTATGTAACTTTTTCATGATTGCGGATTGGTTTTGATGAACATGCGATACCTGTTAGACATCGCATATTTGTATTTTAAAGTTAAATACTTCATCTGACAATTTCAAGTTGTTTTATGATTTCAATACCCAATACTTTAATTTTAATCATATACATGCCAGGTGAAAGTTCTGATACATTGATCCGGGTTAACCGTTTCATTGTGCTCAGGGATTTCATATTTTGACCCTGCATGCTGTAAAAACTTATGTCATACCGAACATCATTGACAGGCAGTTCTATATTTACTTCGGATGTCGCTGGATTGGGATAAACTTTGGTGCTCTTAAGAAAGTCTGATACCAAAATCGAATTGGAGCAACACCAATTATTCCCTTCGTTGTTATGTTCATCTATATCATCTTCTGCATCTGCTAAAAAAAGAATATGATATGAGTCATCGATACCGAAGGGCAAAGGCAAGTCTTTTTCAATATATGTTTGTTCACCCGGTGCTATAGAACCGATATTTTCAGAACCCATATAATCGTCATCCCCACTGTAGGAAAGATCATCGGATAACCAGAATTTCATTACACTGCTTCCTGCCTGAGCCTCACCCTGATTTTTTAGGTAACATGATGCGGTTACAGTACCTCCGGGAGGAACCTTCGTGGGGGAGGCAGCACAGGAATATGGAGTAAGATCCGGGAAAGGTTTTTCATCTACGCTTATTTTATCAAATGCAAAACCGTCCGTAGTAATGGGATAATTATCGTATTGCTGGAATTTGATATAAAAGCTTTTACCAGTTTCAAGACCATTTTGAGAGGCCAGATTATTGATGTTCAAACTGGCCTTTTCCCAGCTACCCTCATTACCTTTTAATTCATATACCTTGCTGTAATTGAAACCGTCATTGGAAAAGTATATTCCATCCTGGCTGTGACCTTCATCACTAAATTCTTTCCAGTAAAAGGTTAACATTGGAATGTCGGCTCCTTCAAGATTTATGGTCAAAACAGCTTCATTTTTGTTATAGGTGCCGCTCTGCTCTACATCCATAATCAGATGATTATTGCCTTCATAAGGAGAATAACCGGATGTTATTGCGATCCTTCCCTCGTCATCACTCGATCGGGTAAACCAACAATCGTCCAGTCCGCTCTCAAATCCTGTGGTATAAGGAAAATCAGTAAAATAATAAGGTCGTATGCCGGTGACAGCTTTTTGGTAATCATTATAATTATGTTCTCCTGGTTCTCCTGGAGTTAAATCATTTAAATAGAACCATCCAATATAATCCCCATTCCAGCCCCAATTGAAATGAAATTCTTCCGTTCCTGTACGGTATCCGTCGAAAACAAAAGCATGGCCACCACCACTGTAAACCATTGGCTTACCCTCATCAATTTCATTTCTTAAGATGGATTTCCACTTGCTGTCGGAATAATTTTCTCTTATAATATACTTCGTGGTGGGTTGATAACGAAAATGGTGCTCAAGGGCATAGGGAATCCTGGATGGGAAGGATCCGCTTGAATATGGACCGAAAGAGGTTCCTACACTAGCAGCGCAATGAAAGAGAAACTCAGGTCCCTCGCCCAGATTAGCCTCAGTTATTCCCCAATCATTAGACTGAGAAATACCATTCCAATTATAGGTTGAATTTCCAAAATTTACTGTTACTGTATCTGTATATGATGTATCGCCTAGTCCTGTTTTTGGCCATTGGTAATAACCCATTGCAATTCCCATGGCTACGCCACAACACCCTACCAATGTGTTTAAGGTGTCTTTGTTTTCGTTTTCGTCTTCAATTATTACTTCTGGGCATTGATCATTGTACGACCATCCTTGCCCCCAGGGTGGGGTATCCAGAGTAATGTCTGTAGTGTTTGTGCTTTTGGATCCCAACTGAGTGGATTTCTGGGTTATTAAAAGGTCCTCCCAAAGATTTTTTATCTTTGAAGAAGGAGTTATCTGATTTTTTCTTATATATTTGATTTGTCCCACATATTGTTTCATCCAAGCTTTTACCGGAGGCGGCATTTTCTCATCAGGATCAGGAGTTTCTTCATATGAATGTCCCAAAACAGGATAATATCTTTTATCAGCAGAGGTGATAACAAATCCCTTGTCTTCATTAAATATAAAGGTATAATAATAATTAATATTATTCTCTTGATATACAGATAAATCGGTAATTTCAATCTCATCTATCGATGGAGCTTCCATCAATTGGGTAGGAAAATGGCCAATGTAGTAATTTATAGCTGCTTTTTTAGCTGTTTCTAAAGCCACATTCTGACCCAAAATATTTTCACCGGATAAACCGATAATAACAACAAATAAAATAAAAAATTTTTCCATCACAGGTAGATAATTAATGAGTAATATAGATATAATAATAATACAAACTAATCTTGGTAATAAAAATTAGTCTTAGACTACGAGCTTCTACTCTGCATCTGATGTGAATATAATTTATTCAGGGATCAGATCATTCTTGGTTTATGTTTGCGTAAAGTTTTTTTACATAAGCATAATATTTTAAATATTTTACAAATAATGGTAGAAAGATTCAAATTTTATGATTTATTAAATTAATCAAGTTAATTCAAATAAATTTTGGCACTGAATGTAGCATTTTAAATGCTCTATAACGGAAAGCTGTATGCACCGTGCGGGATTTTCGGAGACGCGCTCTTATCCCCCGTTACAAAATTTTGCTAAAGCCGACAACCAAAAACGCTGGAAATCCGCCCGCATGGTGTATACAGCATGTTGAACTAAATCCGCCAAAGGCGGATAGCTTCTATAAAAATTA
>CAZWHH010000188.1:0-5559 GCA_964633615.1 uncultured Bacteroidales bacterium
ACTGAAGAATTTGTCATTACTTTAATCCCTGCTTTCTTAAAAGACCGGGCCAATTGTTTTGAAACGTCCGGATCTTCTATTGGAACAACCCTGGGTAAAAATTCGACCAAAGTAACTTCGGTTCCTATGGAATTATAAAAATTAGCAAATTCACTTCCGATAGCTCCTGAACCAACAACAATCATTGACTTTGGCTGTTTTGGTAATGTCATAGCCTCACGATATCCTATAATTTTCTCACCATCTTGTTTAAGATTGGGCAATTCCTTAGAACGGGCACCTGTAGCTAAAATAATATACCGGGAAGTATATTTTGCAGGATCCTGACCCTCTTTCGACACTTCCAC
This sequence comes from uncultured Bacteroidales bacterium, assembly GCA_964633615.1. Taxonomy (GTDB): domain Bacteria; phylum Bacteroidota; class Bacteroidia; order Bacteroidales; family UBA12077; genus JAGXLC01. The sequence goes on from CAZWHH010000188.1 coordinate 348, forward strand.
CGTATTCTTCTCAATGATTTTGCCCCGCCCTTCAATGTGTTCAATCTTATTCTTTTTAAACAAGTATTGGATTCCTTTGCTCATACCATTAGCCACTTCCCTGCTCCTCTTAATCATGGATTCAAAATCAGGGGTTACCTCACCCGAAACATTCACACCATAATTTTTTGCATTTACCAGATATTTATATACTTCTCCGCTTTTTAAAAGGGCTTTGGTAGGGATACATCCCCAATTGAGACAAACTCCTCCGAGTTCTGATTTCTCAACTACACCTACTTTCATTCCTAACTGGCTGGCCCGTATGGCTGCGACATATCCACCCGGACCACTACCTATAACTATTAAATCATAATTCATAATTTCATGTTTTAAAATGTTAACATTAAAACCTATTTTATGCTATTTTGTTGAATTTTTATAATATTATATTTCTGTATAAGTATTAATAACAATTTAGACAGACCAAACATAACGATCAGGGAAAAAATTATAGAAGCCCCTGATGGAATATTTAAATTATAAGAAATGACTAAACCTGCCAATATTCCAATAAAACCAATAACTATCGAAAGAAAAATTATTTTTTTGAAAGAACGCGTAAAAAAATTGGCAATTGACTGGGGAACAGTTAGGAGGGAAATCAATAAAATAATCCCCACTACCTTGATATTCAAGACAATAGTAAGTGCCACTAAAATTAAAACGAGATTTTTAAGCCACCTCACGGGTAAGCCGTGGGCTTTGGCGTACTTTTCATCAAAGGAAATGAACAAAATATTTTTAAAAAAAAGGACAAAGAAGGAAATCAAAACCAGGGTGAGTAATGCCATGTAAAGAATATTTGTATCGGAGACTGTTAAGATGCTCCCAAAAAGATACGTCATCAGGTTGGGTGCATACCCGGGAGTCACATAAATAAATATAATGCCAATAGCCATTCCCAGTGACCACCAAATTCCTATTACAGAATCATTCCTTACTTTTCCTTTTTCAGTAAAATACTCTATCCCGAGGGCAGATAAAATGCTAAACAGGGCAGCTCCTAGAATAGGATTCCAGCCAAGAAAATACGCAATCCCTATTCCTCCAAATGAGGAGTGAGTAATTCCACCACTCAAAAAGACAATCCTGTTTGACACAATATAGGTTCCTGTAATACCGCAGGTAATACTGGCAAAAAAAGCAGCCCATAAAGAATTTATTAAAAACTTATACTCAAAAATATGCTGAAAAAAGTCTATCATCCCTTTTTATGTTTTCTCAGTACTGTATGAGGTACCTCCCCATGTGTAATGAGTTGGATTGGACAATTATAAGCCGAGAGTTGTTTTTCTGTAATTACATTCGATTTGTGATAATGTAACTCCTGGTTCACACAAGCTATAGTTTTTACATAAGAAGTTATAGTCCCCAGATCATGGGTTACCAATAAAATAGTCATTTTTTTATTCAACTCCCTCAAAATTTCATAGAGCTCCCCTTCGAATTTATTATCCACGTATGTATTGGGTTCATCCAGGAGCAATACTTCAGGAGAAGAAATAATCGCCCGGCTCAAAAAAACTCTCTGCATCTGTCCTCCGGATAAATCTCCTATTGGCTTATTTTTCAGATGTAAGATCCCCATTTTATCAAGCATATTCTCTGCCCTTCGCTTGTCTTTCTTAGTATACTGAGCAATAAATTTATGCTTTACCATTAATCCTGATAATACAATATCAAGAACAGTAATTGGGAATTGCTTATCAACCTGGTTAAACTGAGGCAAATACCCAATGGATTTTGTTCTCTGCGATAAAAAATACTCAACACTGCCACTGAAAAGTTTTAACAAACCCAGTATAACTTTTAACAACGTAGTTTTCCCGCCGCCATTGGGTCCAACAATGCCAATAAAATCATTCCTGTATATTTCAAAATCAACATCCCTTAAGACCGGTTCGCTTTCATAACCTGCTGTCACTGATTTTAATCTTATCAACAATCCATTTTCCATAGCACCCTTAATTTTTTTCTGCTTTTAATGCTTCTGCAAGTTTTTGAGTGATGCTTTTCATCTGCTCAACCCAATCATAAGCAAGGGGATTTATTTCAATAACCTTCCCGTCAATTTCATCGGCAATGGCCTGTGCTGTTTCTTTATTAAACTGTTTCTGAACAAAAATTACTTGTATCTTTTCATCTTTTGCCAGATCGACCAATTTCCTGAGATGCCCGGGAGAGGGCTCTTTCCCTTCAAATTCAATTGAAACTTGTGTCAATTTATAATCTCTTGCATAGTATGTCAAAGCCGGATGAAAAATCATAAATTTTCTATTTTCTAATCCCGACAATTTATTTCTTATGAATTGATCCAGCCCGTTTATTTCTTTTTTAAAATTTTGATAATTGGCTCTGTACTTCTTCGCATTCAAACTATCCATTTGCAACAAAGCGTCACGTATCACCTGTAGCTGGGGATCCATACGAGCGGGAGAAGTCCAGATATGGGGGTCATTATTCACGTCTCTCTTGTGTTTATCTGAATGTGAATGGCTCTCTCTGCGGATAAGCGAAACCTGGCCGGACTGATCATAAACCTTAAGTTCAGGATTCACAGACTTAAATTTATCCATCCAGGACTTCTCGAAGACCAGCGGTCCTATACGAAAATAAGCTACCGATTTGGAAATATCTTTCATTTGCTCAGGGGTAGGTTCATAAGTTACCGGGCTGGCTCCGGGAGGAATCATTACATTGACATCCATTTGATTCCCTGCAATCTTTTCAACAAAAAACTTTTGCGGCAGCACACTCACACTAATCACCTTTTTATGATCCTCCCCCGAAGGAGTGTCTTTGCAAGAGAGAAGAAAAAAAACCAACAAAAAAATAACCAATAGGCTGCTATAAATCCCCTTCATTTTATTTAGAATTAATATAAATAGCAAAATTACAAGATTTCCTCATGGAAAAAAAATAAATCGCCCGTGAATTATCAAAAGATTTCATCCGGTCATCCTGTTTTTTAGCCTGGATTATATCATAAATTAATAGATACATGAATAAATTATAGTTTAAAGTGTAAAGTTGCTTCATGCCTGAAAGGCTAATTTAGGTTAGCCCGGGGCATCCGCCCTGGGAATAGCAATGAGCCTGTTCTAATCGCCCTGCAAGGGCAGATTAAAATGAGCAACGTCTATCTTCATGAACGAAGTGAATAATGAGCAATGAACAATAAAAAAACCCCGTCCTCCGGGGCTTTTTATGTAGTATTGGGAATAAAATAAACGTTCTATTGGTAAATCTCTTGCAGTTTATTTTGTAATTCTTCTCCTCTTAGATCCTTGCCAACGATTTTACCATCAGGACCTATCAGAAAGTTTGCAGGTATTGACCGGATGCCGTATTTCTTACCTGCTTTATTATCCCAACCTTCCAGATCCGATACCTGTGGCCAATTAATATTATCAGTATGAATTGCTTTGACCCATGCCTCTTTTGTTTTATCGAAAGAAACACCAAAAATCTCAAAACCCTTATCATGATATTTCTGATAATTTTTTACCAGGTTGGGGTTTTCCTCCCGGCAAGGGGAACACCATGCAGCCCAGAAATCCAGTAAAACATATCCGTCACCCACGTGATCCGAGAAAGTAACCATATTCCCTGATGTATCCGGCAAAGTAAAATCTATAAAAGGTTTCCCAACCTGAAGTTTTTCCAGAATATCCTTTCTTTCTTTCACTCTTTCCGCATACCTTGTTTTTTTAATTTCAGGAGGAATGGTTTGGTAGATACTGTCCAACTCATTATAATCCAGATAAGGCATCAGGAAATTCGAAATGATATAAGATCCGATCACAGAATTTGTGTTTGATTTCCCATATTCAGAGATAAAATCCTGACGCTCCTCATAAATATTCTGTAAATCAGACTGTATGTTTGCAATTTGTTCTTCATCCTCATCTCTTCTGGCTCTTTGATAAGCCTGGTATATTCTTCCCATTTCCTGCTCATAGGCCTGAACGGAATCTCTGAAATGAGTGAATTCTTTATGCACAGAAGAACCGGAGATAGTCAATTTATTGAGGCTATCTTTTGATCCTTCCACTTTGATTTCAGTGTTCTCTGCAAACAAAAGAAACCCTTCATTTCCTTCATCTAAAGAAACCTTAAGCAATTCCGGTCCGGTAAGTTCTCCGGTAAAAGCAAATTCACCTTTCTCTGCATTTGTTGAATCAATTGAGGTCCATTCTCTGTCTTCCATTTTCTGTAGAAATAACTGAGAATCCTCAATACCACTGATATTTCCTTTTATCTTATATCCGTCTTTAGAATTACAGGATATAATCATCAGAGGCAAAATAAAAATTACAAATAGTTTTCTCATAGTTAAATTTTTGACCTCAAACCTAAAAAGAATAAATGAATATAAAAAGACAGGAACGTATTATTTTCCGAAATAAATATTCAATAGCTTCTGGGCTGCCATAAAAGAGGTAGAGCGCCCTTGCAGGACATCTTCTTCCAGGCCGGGAAGAACTTCCTTCACTTTCTTATGTTGATAAAAATTATCTTTCAGCATTTGATGAATGGTCTCATACATCCAGAATTTGGCTTGTTGACTTCTGTTCTTCTCAAAATAACCGTTTCCCTGGACATAAGTAATATATTCACGAATTGTTTCCCATACTTTTTCAATCCCTTCATCATATAAAGCAGAGCAGGTAACCAATTTAGTCTGCCATCCGGATTCAGGCGGAGGAAAAAGATGGAGGGCTTTCTGGTATTCCCTGGCTGCCATCTGAGCATTCTCCTTATTCCTTCCATCGGCTTTAGTAATAGCAATAGCATCAGCCATTTCCATAATACCGCGTTTAATACCCTGTAATTCATCCCCGGCACCAGCCAACATTAAAAGTAAAAAGAAATCAACCATCGAATGTACAGATGTTTCTGACTGTCCAACTCCTACAGTCTCTATAAAAATAGTATCAAAACCTGCGGCTTCGCAAAGAATAACAATTTCACGGGTTTTCCTGGCTACTCCTCCCAATGAATCACCCGAAGGAGATGGCCGGATAAAAGCATTTTCATTGGCAGACAATTTTTCCATGCGGGTCTTATCTCCCAGAATACTTCCTCCAGTTCTTTCACTTGTGGGATCCACAGCAAGAACAGCAAGTTTTCTTTCTGATTTTAATATTTTATTTCCCAGCGCTTCAAT
>CAZWHH010000189.1:0-5520 GCA_964633615.1 uncultured Bacteroidales bacterium
CTCCCCCTTTATTGCTCCGCGGATAACCATATTTTAAATCTCCTTTGACCGGACAGCCAATCTTTGATAACTGGCTTCGGATCTGATGATGTCGTCCGGTATGCAGATCAATCTCCAGCAAATAGTATCGATCAGACTGACTCACGAGACGATACGTCAGACTGGCCTTTTTCGAATTTTCTCTTTTTTCAGTAAAAGCAAAGGATTTATTTTTTTTCCTGTCCCTGACCATATAATGATGAAGATCTCCGGATGGTGGATTGGGTTTCTTTTGAACTATAGCCCAATAAGTTTTTTCAACTTCTTTTTCTTTAAACAGACGGTTGATTCTTGATAATGCTTTGGAGGTTTTAGCAAACAAAACAACACCGCTCACAGGACGGTCTAACCTGTGAACAACCCCCAAAAAAGCATTTCCCTGTTTATTATACTTTTCTTTAAGGTAATCTTTTACTTTTTCATCAAGTGACATATCACCAGTTTGATCTCCCTGGACAAGATCATTGTTCGTTTTATTAACAGCTATTAGGTGATTGTCTTCGTATAAAATCTGTATTGAATCCAATTAATACTGTTCTTTATCGTTTGGAAATTTTAATTCTTTAACGTCATGAATATAGGCCTGAACAGATCCTAAAATCTCAGCATAAAGGTTATGATATCGTCTTAAAAACCTGGGAGAAAAATCCTGGTTGATTCCTAACATATCATGTAAAACCAGCACCTGCCCATCTACCTCTCTGCCAGCACCAATCCCTATTACAGGAATGGTTAACTCTTCAGCTACTTTTGCAGCCAGATTAGCCGGTACTTTTTCCAGGACAAGGGCAAAACACCCTGCATCTTCCAGAATATGTGCATCTGCAACTAATTTTTTTGCTTCATCCTCTTCTGTTGCCCTCACTACGTAGGTGCCAAATTTATGGATAGATTGGGGTGTAAGTCCCAAATGCCCCATAACAGGTATACCTGCAGATAAAATACGTTTAACCGATTCGGAAATTTCATTGCCCCCCTCTATTTTAACAGCATGGCCGCCAGTCTCTTTCATCATTCTTATAGCCGAGGTAAGCGCTTCCTTTGAATTTCCCTGGTAAGCACCGAATGGCAGGTCTATCACTACGAGAGCTCTTCTCACTGCTTTTACCACCGATTTGGCATGATAAATCATTTCATCCATAGTGATTGGCAGAGTCGTTTCATTACCTGCCATGACATTTGAAGCTGAATCTCCTACCAATACAATATCAATATTTGCCCGGTCAAGAATTCTAGCCATGCTATAATCATAGGCTGTAAGCATGGCAATTTTTTCTTCCCTCAGTTTCATTTCATGCAGCACATGAGTTGTTATTTTTTTTATCTGTGTTTTTTCCATGATTAATTTTAATTTAAACTCATTTGACAAAACTACAAATTAATGCAATACATTGTCTGAAAAATTATAAAATATGACTTTGTGACAGACTGTCATCTTATACGGTAAAATTCATGATGTTAAAGCCAGTTCTAAAGAAAATTGTGACATAATATCACAAATATCAAGATAAAAAAAAGCTGGCATAATCATTGAGAAAATTAACGCGGAAAATAAAAAGTTGAATCAAAATAAAATACAGAACAATGGGTAAAATTATAGGAATTGACTTAGGAACAACAAATTCATGTGTCAGCGTAATGGAGGGTAATGAGCCCGTAGTAATCCCTAATAGTGAGGGAAAAAGGACTACTCCATCTATGGTGGCATTTATAGAAAACGGAGAACGTAAAATTGGAGATCCGGCTAAAAGGCAAGCAATAACAAATTCAGAGAAAACAGTTTCATCTATTAAAAGATTCATGGGAGAATCTTATGATAAAGTCTCAACAGAAATCAACCGGGTATCTTACAAGGTTGAAAAGGGCGATAACAATATGCCTCGTATTAAAATAGATGACAGGCAATATACGCCCCAGGAATTATCAGCAATGGTTTTACAAAAGATGAAAAAAACTGCTGAGGATTATTTGGGACAAGAAGTAACAGAAGCTGTTGTAACGGTGCCTGCCTATTTTAGTGATTCACAAAGGCAAGCAACCAAAGAAGCAGGTGAAATTTCAGGTTTAGACGTAAAAAGAATTATCAATGAACCAACAGCAGCTTCACTTGCTTATGGTTTAGACAAGCAGGACAAGGACATTAAAGTAGCTGTTTTCGACTTAGGTGGTGGTACTTTCGATATCTCAATCCTTGAATTAGGAGATGGCGTTTTTGAAGTGAAATCTACCAACGGAAATACACACCTTGGTGGTGATGATTTTGACCAGGTAATTATTGACTGGCTGGCAGAAGAATTCAAAAAAGATCAGGGAGTAGACCTGAAAAAAGATCCAATGGCTTTACAAAGACTTAAAGAGGCAGCAGAAAAAGCTAAAATTGAATTATCCAGTGCTTCCAGCACAGAAATCAATCTGCCTTATATCATGCCGGTCGATGGAGTGCCTAAACACCTGGTTAAGTCATTGTCAAGATCAAAATTTGAACAACTGGCAGACCACCTGATACAGCAAACAAAAGAACCATGTGAGAAAGCATTGAAAGATGCCGGATACACATCAAATGACATCAACGAAGTAATTTTAGTAGGTGGTTCAACCAGAATGCCTGCTATTCAGGAAACTGTTGAAAAGATTTTCGGTAAGAAGCCCTCAAAAGGAGTGAATCCGGATGAGGTAGTAGCAATTGGTGCAGCTATTCAAGGTGGCGTATTAACAGGTGATGTGAAAGATGTCCTGTTGCTGGATGTTACACCTCTTTCCCTTGGTATAGAGACTATGGGTGGTGTTTTCACCAAGTTAATTGAGGCCAACACCACCATTCCGACTAAAAAATCGGAAACTTTTACTACGGCTGCCGATAATCAGCCCTCAGTTGAAATTCATGTCTTACAGGGTGAAAGACCTATGGCGAAAGATAATAAATCAATCGGAAGGTTCCACCTGGATGGCATTCCACCAGCTCCAAGGGGCGTTCCACAAATTGAAGTTACTTTCGACATTGACGCAAACGGAATACTAAATGTTTCAGCTAAAGATAAAGCTACAAATAAAGAACAAAGTATCAGGATTGAGGCTTCATCAGGATTGAGCGAAAGCGAAATTGAAAAGATGAAAGAAGAAGCGAAAACCAATGCTGAAGAAGACCAAAAAGCCAAAGAAAAAATCGAAAAACTCAATAAGGCTGATAGCTTGATATTCCAAACAGATAAACAACTAAAAGAATTTGGTGATAAATTATCAGATGATAAGAAAAAACCAATAGAAACTGCTTTGGAAGCTTTAAGAGATGCTCATAAAAATGAGAAAATAGATGAGCTCGATCAGAAAATGGAAGATCTTAATAAAGCATGGCAAGCAGCCTCCGAAGAAATGTACAAAGCACAACAAGAAGCCGGAGGACAGCAGGCCGGAGAACAGCAGGCCGGAGGACAGCAAAGTGAATCCGGTGAGGAATCCGGAAAAAAAGGTTCATCTTCTAAAGGAGATGATGATGATGAAGTGACTGATGTAGATTTTGAAGAGGTGAAATAATAAAATCAATCATTACAAAAAAAAGGCTGCCAAAAAATGGCAGCCTTTTTTTATTTTTTATCAAAAAACTTATAAGTTATTTTAAATTTGTAAATAATAATATATAAATGGTATTCTGATGAAAATGATTAAAACATTATGCTTACTGATTTTTTCTTTTACCTTATTAAGCCCAACCTCTTATAGTCAAACAAATCAACTGGATGAAAAAGGTAAAAAACATGGTCTCTGGATAAAAAGATACCCGGACGGTGAAATCCAGTATAAGGGTGAATTTAATCATGGAACTCCTGTTGACACTTTCAAAAGATTCCATGCAAACGGGAAATTAAAAGCGATAATGATCTATCAAAATCCCCAAAAGGTATACACAAAACTTTACGATAAAAACGAGGTAAAAAAAGCTGAAGGATATTATTATAATAGAAAAAAAGACAGTACATGGAATTATTATAATCAAAACGGTACTCTTATAAGTAAAGACACTTATAAATCAGGACGAAAGCATGGGGAAGCTTTAAAGTTTTATCGCTCCGGGGATACTTCTCAAATAAGCCATTGGAAAAACGGGGAAAAACATGGAAAATACAAGCAATATTTTGAAAATGGAAATAAAAAATTACTGTCTAATTATAAAAATGATAAGGTGGATGGGTATGTGACTGTTTTTTATCCGGACGGAACCAAAAAAATAGAAGGAAAATACGAGGACAATCTAAAAGAAGGCAAATGGGTATATTTTGATGAACAAAGAGATACCAGCCAGGTAATAACTTATAAAAATGGAACCCCACTAAATGAAAATAAGTTAAAAAGACAAGAATATCAGGAAATTCTTGAACTGGAAAATAACAAAGGAAAATTTCAATCGCCCAGGGAGGAGTTTTATAAAAATCCAAGTCGGAAGTAATGTCTAAAAAAAAAGTCTTACTGGCAATGAGCGGGGGGCTGGACAGCACTGCCGCGGCAATTATACTGCAAAAAAAAGGATACAAGGTAATTGGGCTGACCCTTATCATGTATGAAAATGAAAGTTCGGCAGCGGATGATTTGTATATAAAAAAAATTGCCCGGGAACTGGAAATTGAACATTACACAGTGGATACAAAAGAAAAATTCAGGCATTCGGTAGTTCAATATTTCATTGATGAATATCTTTCCGGCAAAACGCCCAATCCTTGTGTACAATGCAATACATATATCAAATGGAAATATTTGACTGAAAAAGCCAAAGAATTAGGATGCGACTGCATTGCAACCGGTCATTATGCAAAAGTAGAGAAAAGCGGAAACTCATTCAGGATGCTAAAAGCTGTAGATGAGAATAAAGATCAAACTTATTTCCTTTATGGATTATCCCAGGAGACACTTAGTAAAACAATCTTCCCCCTCGGAGATTATTTAAAAGAAAACCTGAAAAAATTAATTCCTGTGGCTCTTTATTCATTATTCCACAAACAAAAGGAAAGTATGGAGATCTGCTTTATTCCTGAAAATAACTACAGGCATTTCCTCAATAAAAACAAACCACAATTAAAAGAGAAATTATCAGGGGGGAAATTCATTTCTACAAAAGGTGAAATACTGGGAGAGCATAAAGGATATCCTTATTATACCATTGGACAGAGAAAAGGTTTGGAAATAGCCGTGGGACATCCATTATACGTGGTTAAAATAATTCCGGAAACCAATACAATAGTTTTAGGCAGCAGGGAGGAACTTTATCAGAATGAAATGGTTGTTGGCAACCATAATTTCCTGCATAATTTAGAATTAAAGAAACCTGTTGAAGTAACAACAAAAGTAAGATACAATCATTCTGGTGAAAAAAGTATACTATATTTGAAGGATGGAAATATTATTGTTAAATTTAAAAACCCTGTGTTTGCAATCGCTCCCGGGCAATCTGCCGTATTTTATAAAAACAACCAATTGCTTGGAGGAGGCATT
>CAZWHH010000190.1:0-5493 GCA_964633615.1 uncultured Bacteroidales bacterium
GGATGTTCGTGAATGGCTTCGGAATGCCTTATAATTCCGGAGTGATTGCCTACCTTTTAATTGTTATAGGATTGATCGTTTGGGGATTACACCATACTTACCGGAAAAGGAAGGTCCTCCTTAATAATTTATTGACCGGATTAACTGTAATACTCATTGGTTATTCCTCTTATGCCATGATTGTGATCCGCTCACAGGCAGAACCTCCTATGGATCAGAACGATCCTGAAAACGTATATAACCTTTTAAGTTATTTGAACCGCGAGCAATATGGAGATCGCCCTCTTTTCTACGGACATTATTTTAATGCTCCTGTGAAAGAACGAAAGCAGGGAAAGCCAATTTACCAGCCTGTGGATGGGAAATATAAAATCGTGGATTATAAAACAAAACTGGAATATGACGATCGTTTTAAGGGCTTTTTCCCCAGGATGTATAGCTCAAAAAGTCAGCATGTAAAAGATTATAAAAACTGGGTTGATATAGATGGACGATCTGTTACAGTGAGGAATAACAGGGGGGAGCCCGTAAAAAAAACCATCCCGGGATTTGATGACAACCTGGCTTTCTTTTTAAAATACCAGGTGGGTCACATGTATCTTCGTTATTTTATGTGGAATTTTTCGGGCAGACAAAATGATATTCAGGGGCATGGGAACAGACGCGACGGGAACTGGATCAGCGGAATTTCATTTCTTGACAATGCCCGGCTGGGGGACCAGGATCAATTGCCCGATTACTTAAAGAATAATCCCGGAAGGAATATGTATTATATGCTTCCCCTGTTGCTGGGGCTCATTGGATTGACCTATCATGCCTTCAGGAATAAAAACGATTTCTTTGTCGTGTTGATACTTTTTATATTCACAGGCCTGGCCATTGTCTATTATTTAAATCAATATCCACACCAGCCGAGGGAACGGCATTATGCCTACGCGGGATCATTCTATGCTTTTTCTGTTTGGATAGGACTGGCTGTGCTGGCCCTGTACAACGGAATAAACAAACTGCTGAACAGTAAAATCTCAGGCCTTTTGTCGTTTTTGCTTCTATTGCCGGTCCCCATGCTCATGGCCTCGGAGAACTGGGATGATCACGACCGTTCAGGAAGATATACAGCAAGGGATTTTGCCTCCAACTACCTGAACTCATGTAAAGAAAACGCTATTTTATTTACCAACGGCGATAATGATACTTTTCCTTTATGGTATGCCCAGGAGGTGGAAGGAGTCCGGACAGACGTGCGGGTAGCAAATTTAAGCTACCTGAGGGCCGGCTGGTATGTTGAGCAAATGACAAGAAAAGCTTATGAATCGGATCCATTTCCATTAACCCATAAAACGGAACAGTTAAAGAAAGGCAAGAAAAAAATTGTGCCGATTTATAATCAGATAGACGGCCCCGTTTCTCTTAAGCGAATTATACGGTTTGTGGCGAATGAAGACGAAAGAACAAAAATACCATCGCCCTTTACAGAAGGAGAAAAAACTGATTATATTCCTTCCAAACAATTCAAACTGAAAATTGACAAAAAACAGGTGCTTCAAAATCAAGTGGTTGACATAGCTGACTCCGCAAAAATTGTAGATGAAATGAAATGGTCCATCAACCGGAGTTATTTGGCGAAGGACGGGCTCACAATTTTGGATCTGATAGCGACCAACGACTGGAAACGGCCGATCTATTTTTCTGTTACAGTAACCGACCGAAAGTATTTTAACCTGGAGAAATATTTCTGGGAAGAAGGGCTGGCGTATCATTTAAGACCTGTCAAAGCCGAAGGCCAGGGCATTGGAGAAATAAGCACCGACCGGATGTATGATATTCTGATGAATAAGTTTAAGTGGGGAGGAGTGGATACAAGCGATCTGTATCTGAACCAGGACAACAGGAGGATGCTCAAAAGATTCCGAAACAGCTTTGGTTCCCTGGCAGATAAATGCCTTGACCAGTCAAAGCCTGATTCAGCCAGAAAAGTTATGGATTATTGCCTGGGTATAATATCTGATGAGGTGATCCCTTATGATTTCACCGTCTTGTCATTCATCAGGAATTATTACCGGTTAGGTGATCAGGATAAAGGGAAGAAGCATGCCGGTCTTTTGTTGAAGAACATTTACCAGGAAATGGATTATTATATGAGTCTTGGAGAACACACCTTCAGCTTTATGAATGATCTGAGAAGGGATCTGTATATGCTAAGGCAATTGGGTCGGATAACCAAAAATCATGGCAACAAGGAAGAGGGGCAGCAGATTTTGAATGCGATGAATAATTATCTGAAAGAATTACAGGAAAAACAACAAAGATAAAGCAATTACCGTGTCAGGAATTCGATTTATTGCCCCTTTTTTTAAGAAGGTAACCTGGTATTTTGTTCCCTCCGGGAAGGAGATTTATATTACTTTTGATGATGGGCCCACCGAAAATACTACCGGATGGATTCTTGATAAGTTGAATGAATATGAAGCAAAAGCTACTTTTTTTTGCCTGGGAGAAAAGGCAGCCCGTTTCAAAAAGCAGTATGAAAGAATCCTTGAGGAAGGACATTCGGTTGGCAATCATACGCATACTCATTTAAGTGGATGGACAACCCAAAATAATGACTATTTCATAGATATTGAGAAGGCCCGTCAGTGGATTCACAGCAATTTGTTCAGGCCGCCTTACGGTCGGATCAGACCTTCCCAGGTCAGATATCTCAGGAAAAAATACAAAATCATCATGTGGGATGTGATGAGCAGGGATTATGACAAGAGGCAAAAGCCGGACAGGATCATTCGTCATATCATTAAACACGTGCGCCCTGGGTCGATTGTGGTTCTTCATGATTCGGAAAAAGCATCTGAAAAGATGAAACTTGTTCTTTCAGAGTTCCTGGAGTATTATGATCAAAAAGGATATTCGTTTCGTTCAATTCCTTTTGAAACGACTGGTCATCGCACGGTAAAAGAATAAGAAAGGCCGCAGGGGGTAGTAGAGAAAAAACAGACTGTCGGGGAGCTTGACAACTTCCCAGTCTGTAAAATGAGTTCGCAATCTGAACAAGAGCGAAAACCTGTAAGCTGCATTATTGCGAATATGCCATTTGTAGATCAATGTTTGAATTTTTCAGCAAGTTGATACACCTTTTCTTGTTGTTTTTCATCTGAGCGTTTTAACAAGGTTGAGAAATCCATGAGCCATGTAAGGCGGGACCATCTGTGAATCGACCCATGAACTGCAAGATATATAAAATAATGTGCATCGCTCAGGGTTCTGATCTTGTGTTTGTTTAGTTCGATGGTTATGTGTCTCCTTTTTTCCGCATTGGGACACCTAAAATTGAATAGTTCTAAGTTCTAAGGAATATGGAGTTGAATACAATGAAAAGTTTTTATGGACCGATTAAAGCTTTACATTAACCTGCCCTTTCAGGGCGCTGAAGAAGGTGTGTGCTTAGTCCCCGGGACGTTGCCCCGGGCTAAATTAAATCGGGCTTTCAGCCCTTACATGAAAACGCTAATACATAACCGAATCCTAAAGATTTAAAGAATGCAGGTCAGATAAAACAAATAAAAAACCCAATCGCCACGAAGTGGCAATTTAAACTAACCCAATGGCAACGCCTTGGGGAAATTGGACATTGGAATAACGAGCGCCCTGAAAGGGCAGATTAAATAAAGAACAGATTATACCTCCTGTTTTCTTCATTGGGATACCCAAATTTAAAAACTTCCCCTTGATTTACAGACCCTTGCTGGAAACACTCAAAAATGTGCGGAAAACAGGAAAAAGGCTATTCGTTTCGTTCAATTCCTTTTGAAACGACTGGTAATCGCACGGTAAAAGAATAAGAAGGGCCGCAGCGGGTAATAGAGAAAAAACAGACTGTCGGGGAGCTTGACAACTTCCCAGTCTGTAAAATGAGTCCGCAACCTGAATAAAAGTGAAAACCTGTAGGTTGGATTGCTTCTGATTTGCCATCTGTAGATCAGCGTTTGTATCTTTCCTTTTTTGAGTTTTTTAGTTGATTTCGGAATGCTTTTTAACGGGCTTCTGAAGAAAAAGGAATTTTTGATTTGTTTGGGGTTGAATAATGAAGAGGGAACAGAGATACCAAATAACTCGTGAGATATCCAAAAAGCCTGAATCAGTGGTTTGGTAAGTTTGAAATCTTCTGCCAGGTGAAATGCGCTTTTGAGTTGCTCTTCGTTTGCTGCTTTTAGTAAAGTTGAAAAATCTTTGAGCCAGTGAAGCCTCGACCATTTATGAGATGATCCGTGAACCGCGAGATATAGAATATAATGTTCGTAGCTGAGGGTCCTGAGTTCATGATTGTTTAAATTTACAATGCGGTATTCTTTGAATGCTTCCTCAAAAGCTAAAGGAAGAAGAGAGAAAGGATTGGTAATGTTCCAGTGCAGCTCAATCACCACTTTGTCTTCATTATGGAGATAAGCATAATGGTGACTTATTGAAAAGTTTTTTTGCTTTTGTTTGGGGGAGAGTTTTATCTTCGGGGCAACTCTTACAAATCCTTCTTCGTAAAGCGTTTGATGGCATTCTTCCACATATTCCAGGGGAACCCAGAGGTCTAAGTCTACTGAATCCTTCACAAGAGGATCACTGTATAGCATCTCCGATAAAACAGGACCTTTAAAGGCCAGGTAAGGAATATGGTGCTTATCCAGTTTTTGAGATGTTAAAATAAGGCGCCGCACATAATTCAGCGTATGTCTGGTGTGCTCCTTGTAATTGTTTGATAAAGCCGACCTTGCCGGGGTGCTTACATGAGGGGATAAATTTTTATAAATATAACCGATCACCTTATGCCTTGAAATCAACTTAAGCAGCTCATCTTCATTGATCGATCGATTCTCCTGGTATTGACAGTCCTCTGATTTTAATACATCGATCAGAAATGACAGTTCAGGCGGATAAGCTTCCCGGTATTTCAGATACAGTTCTTTCATAATTTCAGGCTGATAATCTTATTATGCTTTAGAAATTTTTTTTGAACCATATAAGGCATATAAGGTCACATAAGTTTATTATCAGCTTTTTTATCATCATTTTAATTCAACCCAAATTGAGCGATTTTCGCTCACGACAAAGAAATTGTAAAGTTTTCACCTCACCAATTCGGTGAAACCCAACAATTCCTAAGTCGGGGTTATAACTAAGTAAAGCGCTTTTTCACTACGTTCAAACCGCTCAACTTAGGTTCAAGTATTAAGATTATTTAAGCACATATAAGTATGTTTGTATCTATTTACTAATATTTCTATAGTCCTTCGTTCGGTTCCGTTCGGCGTAGCGTCTTCGCTACGCTCTTTGCATTCAGGGTACAAGCGGACGCTTGCGCCAGTAAAAGGATACCGGTTATAATATTTTTGAAAAGAATCTTTCATGAGCCTTTAATATTCTTCCAGTTGATATAGCAGCCACATCACAGCGCTAAACAGGGCCTGGGGGATTATCCTTCCCTTCGATTCTTTTGAACGGAAAGTA
>CAZWHH010000191.1:0-1122 GCA_964633615.1 uncultured Bacteroidales bacterium
TAAGGGTTGTACTTTGGCTATGCCACAATCAGAAAATCCAAGACGCTGTGCCTCGGATTTGATCTGTTCGCTATGTTTTTCCAGTTCGTTCAAAACAATTTACAGCTTAGAGAAGCCCCAGTTCCAGCTTGGCTTCTTCTGACATCATATCCTGATCCCACGGGGGATCGAATACAAGATTTACATTCACCTCATTCACACTATCAATGGATTTGATCTCATCATGAACTTCCCTGAGAATATCATCTGCTATCGGACAGTTTGGCGCTGTAAGGGTCATTCTGATGTCTGCATTGTTGTTGTCATCCACTTCAATGTTGTATATTAATCCCAGATCGTACACATTAACCGGAATTTCCGGGTCATAAATATTTTTCAGCACTTTTACAATTTCGCCCTCAACGGCTAAAAAATCTTCTTCTTTATTCATAGTTGTTGGTTTTTACACGAAATACAAATAAGTGGTTCAAAGGTTCATATTTTTTATTGCTTTGATCTGTAAGCTAAAGCATAAGCCTTTATTTTGTTCAGCATAGCCAGCAACCCATTGGACCTTGTCGGAGAGAGGTTTTCTTTTAACCCGATCCGGTCAATAAAATACAGGTCGGCATCTACTATCTCCTGAGGTGTTCTTCCGGATAATACATTAACCAGCAAAGCAATAATTCCTTTGGTAATGATCGCATCGCTGTCGGCCTGGAATATTAGCTTTCCATCTTTCATCTCGGCGTGTAACCATACTTTCGACTGGCAACCCTCGATCAGATTTTCTTCTGTTTTATTTTCGGGATCCATCTCGGGTAAATCTTTGCTCAATTCGATGAGGTAATTGTATTTATCCATCCAGTCATCAAATAAATCAAACTCTTCAATAATTTCGTTTTGTTTTTTTTCAAGTGTCATCATATAGCTGTGATTTTTATCCGAACATTTTCTGTACTTTTAATAGTGCCTCATACAATTTATGAACCTCTTCGGTTGTGTTGTAAAG
Organism: uncultured Bacteroidales bacterium; assembly: GCA_964633615.1. Classification (GTDB taxonomy): domain Bacteria; phylum Bacteroidota; class Bacteroidia; order Bacteroidales; family UBA12077; genus JAGXLC01. Next base: position 992 of record CAZWHH010000191.1, read on the forward strand.
CGCAAGCGAGGCGCGTGCCGTGCCCTCTATGTTGAAATGGCGAATTGTAGGTTCAGTGCAATGATGTCCTGTGCGAATGGCAATTCCCATTTTGTCAAGCACCATACCAATGTCGTAATGATGAATGTCCT
>CAZWHH010000191.1:1222-5485 GCA_964633615.1 uncultured Bacteroidales bacterium
ATGGCAATTCCCATTTTGTCAAGCACCATACCAATGTCGTAATGATGAATGTCCTTCAGCAGAAAAGATATTACGCTTATTTTATTGGATGAGGTGCCATAGGTTGTGAATCCTTCAATATCATTGAATTTTTTATTGGCATATTGAAGTAAATTTTTTTCGTGGGCATTAATTTGATCCAGTCCAATCTGCGAAATATATTTTAAGGCTTCTTCCAGTCCCACGACACCGGTATAATTAGGCGTTCCAGCCTCAAACTTGAAGGGGAGCTCATTAAATGTGGTTTTATCAAATGATACATTCCTGATCATTTCTCCGCCGGTGCGGTATGGAGGCATTTCGCTAAGCCATTTCTCTTTTCCGTAGAGCACTCCAATTCCAGTGGGGCCATAGATTTTATGGCCGGAAAACACGAAAAAATCGCAATCCATTTCCTGAACGTCAACCTTTGTGTGTTGAATGCTTTGTGCCCCGTCAACTAACACCGGCACATCCTGCTGGTGGGCTATATCAATTATTCGCTTCACATCGTTAATTGTACCCAGTGTATTGGAAGTCTGCGTAACGGCTACCAGGCGTGTTTTTTCTGAGATTAGTTTTTTGTACTCCTCTAATTGAAGCTCTCCCTGTTCATTCATCGGAATGATTTGCAATTTTGCATTCTTCTTTTCACAAAGCATTTGCCAGGGCACGATGTTGGCATGATGTTCCATCTCGGAAATGATGATTTCATCCCCTTCATGCACATACTTTTCACCGAATGAATAGGCTACCAAATTGATAGAATCTGTTGTTCCCCCTGTGAAAATAATTTCATGCGAATGTTCCGCATGGATAAATTCCCGGGTGGTTCCCCTTGCGTTTTCATGTTCTTCTGTCAGTTGACTGCTTAGATAATGGACTCCCCGGTGAATATTGCTGTTCTTTAGCGTGTAAATTTCTTTCACCCGGTCTATCACGCATCGGGGTTTTTGAGTTGTTGCTGCATTATCGAAGTATACCAGGGGCTTGTCGTAAACTTTCCTGCTTAGAATGGGAAAATCCGAACGTATTTTTTGTATGTTGTAGTTTGTTTTTGTCATAAGGATAAAATTAATAACTTTTATGATACGAGCATGAATATTTTTAGGTTTATTCGGGTTAAGTCTGATTAATTTAAAAATTCTGAAACCATTTGTTCATCAGACCTGAGAAGTATTAGTAGAAAACGAAGACAGCTCCCCATAAAAGTTTATTCTTTTCAGAAAATTACCCGCATTTCATTTCGCAGTAGTTACAGCGGGATAGTTCACCGCGAAGGCGTTTTTCGACCAATCCATGAATTCTATCCTGAAGTGGTTTTACCTTAATTTTTTTAATTACCTCATGAGCAAAAGCATACATAAGCAACAGCTGTGATTCTTTGTAGTTGATGCCTCTCGAACGCAGGTAAAAAAGTCCTTCTTCGTCCAGCTGGCCTACTGTAGCTCCGTGACTACATTTCACATCATCGGCATATATTTCCAGTTGCGGCTTGGTATTCATTGTAGCATCATCGGTCAGCAATATATTGTTGTTCGATTGATAGGCCTCTGTTTTTTGTGCGTTTTGTCTGACCAGGATTCTGCCGTTGAAGGCGCCAGTGGCAAAGTCGTCCAGTACTCCTTTAAAAATTTGATTGCTGGTGCAGTGGGGTTCTTTGTGATCAATATGCACGTAACTGTCAATATGTTGTCCCCTGTCTGTCAGATAGAGGCCCATGGCATTACTATTGCATCCTTCTCCGTTCAGCAAGAGGTTGTAATCGTTTCTTATTAACCCTCCGTGCAATGAAATTGTATTGATGGAAAAATTGCTATCCTTCTCCTGTTTGGCATATAACCCTGATAGCTGCGTGGCACCGTTGTGTTCATTTTGAACCCTTACAATATCCAAAGATGCATTTTTATCAACCTGGACTTCAGAAACTGAATTGGTCAGAAACTTTTGCTGCGAGAGGGTATGATCACAGATAATTATCCTGGAATCGCTGTTTTCTTCAGCCACGATTAAATTTCGGTACTGAGCCATACCCGGCTCTTCATCCATCAGCAGATTGATAAGCTGAAAGGGTTCCTCCAGCACCACTCCCCTGGGGATGTATAAGAAAAATCCATCTTGTGCAAAGGCAGTATTCAGGGCTGTCAGGCTGTCTTCCTTTGTCCCGGCAATCTGTCCGTAATGTTCTCTGACAATTTCGGGATATTTATTTGCCGCTTCATGTAAACTTCCGTAAATAACCCCTTCCTTTGTTTTGAAAAGAGGTTGCTCACGATTGTAAAACCAGCCGTTCAGCAACAAAATATTTTTTGACTCAAGTGAGGGAACATCACAACTAAAAATATCGTTTACATTAAAATCTATGGTTTTTGGCTGAAAATACTGACGATATTTTTTTTCAAAGGCCGAACTCAGATCGGTATATTTATATTTTTCTTGCTTTTGGGTTGGAATACCCAGCTTTTTAAAAGCTTCCAGGGCTTCCGGTCTTTTATCATTTATAAAGTCAGGCAATCCTTCTTCCAGCTCATCTTTATGTTGTTTGAACAGATCGATGAACGTATTTTTTATATTGGTTGGTTTGGCTTCCACACTCATAATCTTTGATTTTTTCTGTTTAAATTAAACTGCTGTTTCATTTTTCAGCCAGTCGTAACCTTTCTCTTCCAGTTCAAGAGCCAGTTCTTTTGAGCCTGATTTAACAATTTTTCCGCCATATAATACATGCACGTAATCCGGGATAATGTAGTTCAGTAATCGTTGATAATGGGTTATCACTATGGTTGCATTGTCTTTGGATTTCAGTTTATTGACACCGTTGGCCACCACTCTCAGCGCATCAATATCCAATCCCGAATCTGTTTCATCCAGAATTGACAATCTTGGCTCCAGCATGGCCATTTGGAAAATTTCATTTCGTTTCTTTTCTCCCCCTGAAAAGCCCTCGTTCACAGAACGGTTGGTCAGGTTTGAATCTATCTCCACGATCTTTTTTTTCTCACGCATCATTTTCAGAAAGTCAGATGATTTGATGGGTTCTTGTCCCCTGTATTTACGATGTTCATTTACTGCAGTCTTTAAGAAATTCATCATACTGACACCCGGTATCTCGATCGGATATTGGAACCCCAGGAACATTCCTTCTCTGGCTCTTTCTTCCGGAGCCATCTTGAACAGATCTTTTCCGTTGTAAAGAATTTCTCCCTCGGTTACTTCAAACAGTTCTCTTCCTGCCAAAACAGACGCCAGGGTGCTTTTCCCCGATCCATTCGGGCCCATGATGGCATGGATTTCTCCTTTTTTCACTTCCAGGTCAATTCCCTTCAAAATTTCTTTTCCTTCAATGGAGGCATGTAAATTTTTTATGGTAAGCATATAGTTGTTTTTAGTTTGTTAAAATTGGTTTTTCTTTTTATCCGACACTGCCTTCTAAACTGATTTGTAATAATTTCTGAGCTTCTACTGCAAATTCCATGGGGAGTTTATTCAGCACTTCCTTTGCGTATCCGTTAACAATTAAACCAATAGCATCTTCGGTATCGAGGCCTCTTTGATTGCAATAAAAAATTTGATCTTCGCTGATCTTGGAAGTGGTGGCTTCATGCTCCACGATCGCGCTGTTATTATCTGTTTCTATGTAGGGAAAAGTGTGCGCACCACATTTATCACCCATTAGCATGGAATCACATTGGGAAAAATTACGGGCATTTTTTGCATTTTTAAGCACTTTTACCAATCCCCGATAGCTGTTATTGCTTCTTCCTGCAGAAATTCCTTTTGAAACCACTGTACTTTTAGTATTTTTTCCGATGTGAATCATTTTGGTTCCCGTATCGGCTTGCTGATGATTGTTTGTAACAGCCACGGAATAAAATTCACCCACTGAATTATCACCCATAAGAATACAACTCGGGTACTTCCAGGTGATAGCAGAACCTGTTTCTACTTGTGTCCAGCTGATTTTTGAATTCTTGCCTTCTGCCTTTCCTCTTTTGGTTACGAAATTGTAAATGCCTCCTTTACCCTCTTTATCCCCGGGATACCAGTTTTGTACGGTAGAGTATTTTACATGGGCGTTGTCTTTTACTACAATTTCTACAATAGCGGCATGTAGCTGGTTCTCGTCTCTCTGGGGAGCGGTACATCCTTCAAGGTAACTTACATAGCTATCGTCTTCGGCTACAATAAGGGTTCTTTCAAACTGCCCTGTATTGGCTGCATTGATCCTAAAATAGGTGGAAAGTT
>CAZWHH010000192.1:0-5467 GCA_964633615.1 uncultured Bacteroidales bacterium
GAGGATTGTTGTACTTCGACTTAATGCGTTTGTATAGTACCATGTTTGTGACAGGGTCAGATATGGGTATACCTATTGTAACCAAGTATGATGAAACAGGCAGTGCTGAACCACCTGCAAGAGCTACTATTGCTCAGACCCGAACACAAATTGAGGATGATTTTACAGAGGCGCTGACCCTTATGGATCCTTCTTTTGACGGTACTAAGCAGGAAATGTCAGTAGACGGAGCGAAGGCACTTTTCAGCCGTTATTATCTGTATACCGGACAGTATACTCAAGCGATGAATATGGCAGATGATATACTGACAAATCCTAATTATAATTATCAGTACACAGATCCAACTCTGTATCAGGTAATGTGGACAAACGATGAAGCCAATGAGAGTATTTTCGAAATGGCTTTCACCAATACAGACCGGTTAAATACTACTTCAGTTGGTTACATGTGGGATTGGCGAGGTTATGGTGATTTTACATTCACCAACGATCTGTTAAGTCTGTATGGAGCTGATGACGTACGATGGCCGTATACAGATGAGGGATATCCTGTTAGATACCAGGATCTGAATGGTAATTATAACATTCGCGTGATTGATTACCCGGAAGTTGTTTTAAATTATGTGGAAGCTGCTTTTCAGGAAGGCGATCCTAATAGTGATGCCTTAACCTGGTTAAATGAGCTGGCTAATAACAGAAATTTAAATGATGTTCCGAATACTTATGCTTCATTAACCTTAGCCAACATTCTGGAGGAAAGAAGAAAAGAATTCGCAGGTGCGGGCCATCGTTATTTTACCCTGATAAGAAATGGCATGGACATTCCTGCTGTAGCTGGTAGTCATCTTTCTGCTACAATACCTTATGGAGATCCAGTATTGGCATTTCCTATTCCTGAGGTGGAACTGGATGCCAACAACAACATCAATGATGAAGATCAAAATCCGGGTTACTAATAACAACCTGAAAATATAGAAAAGAGAGCTGGCTTTGCCGGCTCTTTTTTTTATTTCCTTAGTTCTAATTTTTAACCAGCTAGCGTTTTTAACGAATGCATCAGAAACATGGGAGAAATGGCACTGTCCCGGGGAACACCGGCATCCCTGCCGGTGCGGGCTTTGGCTTCAGGCAAAGAATATTTTTTCAGCGCAACCCTTTTTGCTTATTTGAAGTTTTATTTCTAAATCCACAGATTATCTCAGAACTATGGCACTCGTTAAACGAGCGCCAGAGGGGCTTGTAGATTGCTCTGCAGTCCTGCCGGCAAGATGCCGGCGGTCCATTGGGGCGCTGCAAGATTATATGATCCTAAGACTAAAAGTTTAACCCAGCATAGCGAGACCCAAATCGGGCACAAGCAGACGCTTGGGCAAGTGGGGGGATTCGTCGGATAATCGCGGATTGAAAAAATATAAAAGCAATGTTCGACTCCTCCGGAGTCGCGTTGCCTTTATCATTTTTTGTTCTATAAATGTTCAAACCCTATCCGGGTTTGGGGGCTTTTACCATGTTTTTGTATGTTCCAGCCTGTTACTTATTAATAATAGGTTTGCAACCACCAGATGCCGGAGGCATCACACATTTATAGCATAGATAGCCCCAATAATTAACGATTCCGGAGGAATCGCATGTTTTTCTGGGAAGACCCGGCGTGTCCCCAAGACACAATGGGTCTGAGGGTATAACAAAAATACCGGGCGAAAATGCCCGGTATGAAAATTCAAACGCTTAAACTGCTGCTGAACCGCGGGAGGTGTTCACCTTTAGGGGTTAGGGGCAAGCGCGCGCCAGAATGCTAACTAAGGGGCACAAGCGGACGCTTGCGCCAGTGTGGAGTCTGAAGACCTAACAGGTTTCCAAAACCTGTTAGGTCTTTATGGTACTGCTGGTATGGCCTTATGGAGAGAAATACCCTGCGTGTCTCCAAGACACACCGGGTCTGAGTGTACTAAAGGCTTAACCCAACGTAGCGAGACCCAAATAGGGCACAAGCAGACGCTTGGGCAAGTGGGGAGAAATGGTGCTGGCCAGAGGAACACCGGCATCCCTGCCGGTGCGGCCTTAGCTTCAGTTGAAGCATATTTTTACAGCGCAATCCTTTTTGCTGACAGGGAAGTTTTATTTTTGAATTTGTAGATTAACCAGTTACCGCGCTATTAACGCGTAAATCAGAAACATGGCACTTGTTGCAAACGAGCGCCAGCCTCGTTTAATCTTTCAATGTTCGAATACTTTTCAGGCACAAAAAAAGCCACTCAATTTGAGCGGCTTTATCTTTTTTTACTATAATTTATATAGTTTAGTTTTTATTCTGTGTATGCAAACCACATTCCTTCTCTTCCGGCTTTTCCCACCACCATCTTCCGGCACGAACGTCTTCACCGGGTTTTACTGCTCTTGTGCACGGTTCACAACCAATGCTTGGGTAACCTTTATCGTGTAACTCATGATAAGGAACTTCATTTTCTTTAATATAGTTCCAAACATCCTCTTCTGTCCACATGTACAACGGATTCACTTTAATCATCTTGTTGGCATCGTCCCATTCAACAGGCTGTAAGTTAATACGGGTAACCGATTGAGCTCTCCTCAAACCGGTAATCCATACATCCATTCCTTCGGTAGCACGCTTTAAAGGTTCAATCTTCCTGATATGGCAGCATAAATGCCTGTTATCAATGCTGTCATAGAATAAATTGATTCCCTTTTCCTTCACCATTTTTTGTACTTTCTTGTAATCAGGGAAGTATACGTCTAATTTGATTCCATACTTCTTATTGGTTCTGTCAATTAATGTATAAGTTTCCGGGAAAAGTCTGCCTGTGTCTAATGTAGCAATTTTTGTCTCTTTGTCAATCGATGCAATTTGTTCTGTTAATACCTGGTCTTCAGCTCCCAGACTTGAAGTAAAAACCACTTTACTTTTAAAATTTTCAATGAAATAACTGATAATTTCCTTTGATGAAGCTCCCTCCAACAAGGTATTCATTTCTTTCACTTTCTCTTGATTCACCATATTCAATAAATTTTAAGTTAATATCGATATAATTTTGTTGAAATGCGTGACAAAGATAGTTATATAAATTTTTTTTGCAACAATATCCATATAAAAGTTTCATCTTTTGCCTTACTATATTTTGGGTACTAAAATAGTACATTTTGGGGTAATTTTAAATGAAAAGCGGTTTAAATTATTGAATAAAACAGAATGAATATAAATTCTTTAAGCAGATTTAATTATATTTGCTCTCTTTTGAGTAAGTCTAAAAATGGATCTAAGAAAACTACTTATTCTTAAAACTCCTTTCGCTCGTTCCATGGTTCCGGTAGCTGCCGGAGAAGTAGCTGCTAAACAGCGGGTTGGGTCTTTTCCTTTAGGGGAATCAAAGGGGTGTGGGTAAGCCAATGAGGTGTATTCTTAGAACAACTGAATAACAAATAATAACTTATATCTATCATAGAATTAATTAAATAAATGTTTAACATCAAAAAATTATAGCCTAATGAAGCAATCAATATTACCTCCTCATGGAGGCTGCGGATTAATTAACAGGATCATCCCCGAGATGGAACGTGAAAGAATTCAAAAGGAAGCTCAAAATTATCCTATTTATAAAATAAGCAACGCTGACTTATCTGTGTTTTACCGAATGTCTGACGGTGCGCTTTCTCCTTTGGAAGGTCCGATGGATTCAAAAGAATTCCACCGGGTTCTGGACGAAGAAGTAATTGAGAGAAATGGAACAAAATATGCATGGACAATCCCGTTGGCATTCCCTATTGCCAAAGAAGAGGCAGATAAACTGAACAAGGGCGAAATGGTGGTTGTGAAGAATGAGAAAGACCAGTTTATCGGAACCCTTGAGATAACTGACATTTATCCGTTTGATAAAGAAAAATATAATCGATCTGTTTATGGTACCGATCGGACAGACCATCCGGGTGCCAGGATATTCAATGATGATCCCCGTGATTATTTACTGGGAGGAAAGATATGGGCTTTGCCACAACCCAGGAATCCAGTTTTTGGTCAGTATATGCTAAAACCCATTGAAACCAGATCATTGTTTCAAAGAAGAGGATGGGAGAAAATTGTAGGTTTTCAAACCCGGAATGCACTACACCGAGCACATGAATACGCGATGGTTTATGCTGCCGAGGAACTCACTCGTCAGGGTTACTTCACCGGAACAGTTTTAAATCCTCTGGTAGGAGCTACCAAATCAGATGATGTACCCGCTGAAGTCAGAATGAAAACTTATGAAGCTCTGATCAAGGATAAATGGATTGGCTATGGCGACATGGATGAAGAGCTGTGGAAAGAAAAAGGATATACCCTGGACGATGAAATGCTGTTAATTGGTCTGGATATGAAAATGTTCTATGCAGGCCCTAAGGAAGCCGTTATGCATGCCATTTATCGTCAGAATTATGGTTTTACCAATATTGTAATCGGAAGGAAACATGCTGATGCCCCTTTTGATGATGGAACCGCTATATGGGGTGATTTTGATGCCCATAATATTTTCGATAATCTGAAAGGGAAACTGGAGATTGAACCCTCAAAAGTTGGATTTGCTGCGTTTTATAAGGAAATAGATCGTGTGGGCTTAATTAAGGAATTTGAACCCAAAGGATATCATACCGTTTTTATTTCAGGAAAAGATGTAAGAAAAAAATTAAAAGCAGGTGAGGATGTGGATGAGAGAATCCTGAGAAAATGTGTGGGAGATGTGCTGAAAGAGTATTATACAGGAGAAAAAGATGATCAAAAGGATGAAAAACAAAAAAGCACGAATGTAACCTGGCATGATACCACCATAACCAAGGAAGACAGGGAAAAAAGAAATGGACATAAAGGTGTTGTTGTGTGGCTTACAGGACTATCAGGATGTGGAAAATCAACGATTGCTACTGAATTACAAAAAAAGCTGTTCGATATGGGTGCCCAGGTATACATTCTGGATGGCGATAATGTGAGGCACGGGCTGAACGGAGACCTCGGATTTTCACCTGCAGACAGGGAAGAAAACATACGCAGGATCGGTGAAGTGGCTCATCTTTTTGCCGAGGCCGGCCATATTGCGATCACTTCTTTTATTTCACCTTACATTAAAGACAGGGACAGAGCCAGAAAGCTTAATGAAGACGGGGAGTTTATCGAAGTACATGTAACTGCTCCCTTAGAAGTCTGTGAAGAGAGAGACCCGAAAGGTTTATATAAGAAAGCAAGAACAGGTGAAATACCCCAATTTACAGGTATCTCAGCTCCTTACGAAGAACCTGGGAATCCGGAGATTGTATTGGAAACAGATCAATTAACGGTTGAAGAATCCGCCGAAAAAGTTATTGAATATATGAAGGAGAATGGTATTTTTTAAACGGGTTCTGATAAATAGAACGATGGTGTAGAGAGGCTGTCTAATAACAAAAAAATGGCAGCCTTTTTTTGTTTTCGTAAGTCTAA
>CAZWHH010000193.1:0-5465 GCA_964633615.1 uncultured Bacteroidales bacterium
TTGATGCAGGGGGAACTCAGAATGCTGAAATCACATGGCAATTCAGGTCATTGTTGCCTCCGCCTATGGTAACTACCTTTGATCCTGTAAATGATGCAACAGGAGTAAGTGTGGATAAAACATTATCTGTTACTTTTGATCAGAGTATTTATGAAAATGATTTTACAAATATAACTGTTGTAGGAGCAAATTCAGGTGCTGTTGGTGGCATATCAGCTAGTATTTCAGGAAATACACTGGATATTACGCATGATGCTTTAGCTAATGAGGAGGAATATACAGTTACAATACCTTCAGGTACAGTTATAAATGACGAAGGAGTTGTGAATCAGAGTGAAATAACCTGGAGCTTTACTTCAGCATACCCTGTTCCACAGGCCATTTCTTATACTCCTGTAGACGGTGCTATTGAGGTGCCCGTGGAAGGCCAACTTTCAGTGAAATTTAATGTTGATGTTGATTCTGTTTCATTCTCCGGTATTTTACTTGAAGATCCTTCTACTAATAGTGTAGCACTTGATTCTTCATATTTAAATGAAGCAGATAGTAATGCAGTATTGTTTTATTCGGGTCTTAACTATGGAACTGAATATACTGTTAAAATACCTTCTGGAGCTGTTGAGAATTTAGATGGCATTGCAAATGATCTGATTTCATGGTCATTTACTACGAAAGCCTTCTATACTGTTACGTTTAATGTAACAGCTGATAATGGAGATCCAATTAGTTCAGCGACCATTACAGTAGATGAATCAAACTATACAACTGATGGTAGTGGTGTAGCAACTGTAGAACTCATAAACGGAACTTATGATTATACAGTAACTAAGACCAATTTTGAAGATGCTAGTGGTACATTCACAGTTGCTTCTGCTGATAAAACAGTGGATGTTGTAATGACACTTTTACCTAATGCGCTAACTACACTTGAAGAAGCAGGAATAAATATTTATCCTAATCCTACAAATGGAAGGTTCTTTATTGAAAATCAATATGGGAAAGTAGTTGATCTGGAAATTGTTAATATTTCTGGTAAGAAAATAATTAGCTCCAAAGTAGACAATAATACTAAACGCATTAATATTAGTGAGTATGCTGATGGTATTTATTTTATTAAAGCAAAAATTGGACAGGATATTTTTATAGGAAAAATAATTAAGAAATAAAGGAATTGTTTTTCTGTTTTAAAGCCCGGGAATTTTAACCCGGGTTTTTTTATGAAATTTAACTGGTTATATGATTATTATACTTTTTTTGAAAAGAACAAAAAAAAAGTATTTTTGTAAATTATTATAAACCTGTAAAATATCACGTGATGAGAATTATTGACTATATTTCGAGATGTAAGATATTTTTTATTGTTTTTTTATTTTCTTTTATATCGGGTTCTGTTTTTACTCAAACTGAAGTCCGAAAGGAAAAAATTTTACAGCAAACCAAAGTTGAAAAGTTACAAGAGCGCGCAGCTTTTTATAAAAAGCAGTCATTAAAAGAAAAGAAAGATGCTATCAAACTGGCAAGAAGGAAAGGGTGGATTATTAGAAAAGAGTTTGATAATGGTAAAATCATGGAACTTCAACGTGTTGAAAATGGCAAACCAATTTATTATATTACTTATAATCTGGATGCGGCTAAAACAATATCAACAAATGAGGTCTGGAGTGGTGGTGATGCCGGGCTAAATTTATCCGGAGCAGGATTAACTGCAGGGATATGGGATGGAGGAGGTGTACGTACTTCTCATCAGGAATTTGAAGGACGGGTGAGCCAGGCTGATGGTGCTTCCACACTAAGTGATCACGCCACCCATGTAAGTGGAACGGTTGGGGCTGTTGGAGTTGATTCCGATGCCAAAGGAATGGCTTATCAGGCATCCATAGATGCTTATGACTGGAATTCAGACCTTTCGGAAATGAGTAGTGCTGCCTCAAACGGACTTTTAGTTTCTAATCATTCTTATGGAATACCTGCTGGATACAGTTGGAATGGAACAAGTTATGATTGGTATGGAGATGAAAGTATTAGTACACAAGAAGATTATAAATTTGGTTTCTATAATTATGAATGTGCAAGTTGGGATGACCTGGCTTATGATGCACCCTATTATCTGATGGTGATTTCAGCAGGAAATGATCGGGGTGAAGGTCCTGGTGATGGGAGTTATCCTGATGACGGCGAGGCTGATGGGGGTTATGATTGTACTGCCGGTAAGGCCCTGGCAAAGAATGTGCTTGCCATAGGTGCGGTGAAGGATTTGACTTCAGGCTACATGGGAGACCCTGCAGATGTTGAGATGACAAGTTTTAGCAGTTGGGGTCCTGCTGATGATGGCAGGGTGAAACCAGACCTTTCAGCCAATGGATATTTTTTATATTCCTCTACTTCAGGCAGCGACTCTGAATATGGTTCACAATCAGGAACGTCCATGTCTTCTCCAAGCGCAACGGGTTCCTTGTTATTACTACAGGAGCATTACGAAGATATTTCCGGAGACGGGAACTTTATGAAGGCTGCTACACTTAAAGGTCTTGCTATTCATACAGCAGATGAGGCAGGAGCAAATCCCGGCCCCGATTATAAATTCGGATGGGGATTAATGAATACAGAAAAAGCAGCAAATGTAATTTCTGATATGAATAACTCGTCATTTATTCTTGAAGAAACTTTAAATGGAGGAGATACCTATACTTTGTTGGTGTATTCGAATGGAGAGAGCCCACTGAAATTGACAATGTGCTGGACGGATCCTGAAGGCACTCCTGTCTCTGCACAGTTAGACCCAACTGATCCTATGTTGGTAAATGATTTGGATATGTCGGTCGAATCTCCCTCAGGAAGTGTTTTTCAACCCTGGTTTCTTGATCCGTCAAATCCATCTTCTGCTGCCTCCACTGGGAATAATGCAGTAGATAATGTTGAAAAAATTGAAATAGATTCCCCTGAGAGTGGTATATACGAAATAACAATTGATCATAAAGGAGCCTTACAGAATAATGAGCAGGATTTTTCTCTTATTATTTCTGATATTGTAGCAAATAGTCCGGGAAATTTTCAGGCCTCTCCTCTCAGTAATACATCTATTCATTTGTCCTGGGATAAAAACGTAGATGGGGATGATGTTATGATTGTTTCCTCCACTGAGGAATTTACAGGGAATCCTGTTCAGGGGGAACAATATTCAGCAGGAGATTCTATAGAGAACGGAGAAGTTGTTTATCTGGGATCAGAAACTTCTTTTGATCACCATTATTTACAGAGTGGAACCTTATATTATTATACTGCCTGGTCAGTGGATGAAAATAATACTTATTCCGCCCCTGTTGAAACTTCCGTTCAAACTGAATATGATGTAATTTTTTCTGATGGTTTTGAAACCGATAAAGGATGGAATATTATTGATGAATTTGAAATTTCTGTGCCACAGGGTTTAGGAGGAAGCGAAGGTAATCCTGATCCCAATTCAGCATATGAAGGGATGAAAGTTTTAGGCTCTGATTTAACCGGTTTAGGCGGATCCGGAGGAAATCCGGAAGGAGACTATGCAGGCGCATTAAGTGACAGAGAATACCAGGCAGTAAGTCCGGTTATAAACTGTGAGTATTATAGTGAGGTTAATTTGCACTTCCAGAGGTGGCTGAATGTTGAGGATCCGGAGTTTGATACAGTACAAATTGATGTAAGTGCAGATGGGGGAACCACCTGGCAAAATATATGGTACAACAATAAAGAATATACAGAATCATCGTGGAATAAGCAGACGCTTGATATTTCTACTTATGTAGATGATTCAAGCCAGGTTCAGGTTCGTTACACCGTTGGAGAAACAGACTTTGGCGGATTTTATAGCGGCTGGAATATTGATATGTTTCAACTAACCGGTAAAATACCCAGGTATGATGTTACCTTCCACGTAACTGATGGTTCAAATACTGATTTAGAAAATGCCTATCTCGAATTTGATGAAATTGAAGGCTTTACTAATGCTTCAGGTTATTATACTTTTACTGGTATTAAGAAGGAATCCGGGGCACCTTATACCGTGAGAAAGAATGGTTATAGCAATAATTCAGGCACATACGATGTTATTCAAAATGATACGGTAGAGATAGTAATGAACCCCGGAACAGCTACTTATGAGGTAGAATTCCTTGTTATGGATGGAACTGCTTTAGTGAGCGGGGCTACGGTAGATTTTAACAGTCAGACTGAAACTACAAATTCTGAGGGTATTGCAACCTTTAGTGGCGTTGAAGCAGGAAATAATTTATCTTATACTGTTACAAAAGACAGCCATACAGAAACAGGAGAACTTGATGTTATTGATCAAAATGTAAAGGATACTGTTCTTTTTACTTATGAAGTTACTTTTACAGTGGAAGATGAGAATGCCGATCCTATTGAAAATGCAGTTGTCAGTCTTAATGGATATGGAGATTCCACTACCAACGTAAACGGACAGATAGTGTACACCTCAGTGGCTAAAGAAGAAAATATAAATTATGTTGTAGAAGCATCTGGTTACTCTTCAAGTTCAGGTACAATTACGGTTACAGAAAATACAATAAAAACAGTTCAGTTAATGACAATGGATAATTCCATTACTTTTAATGTAGACAATGGACAAGAACCATTAGAAAATGTAGAAATAAAAATAGATGACAGAACTTTACATACCAATTCAAGTGGAACTGCTGTTCTGGATACTTTTAACGGAACTTATAGTTATACAATGACAAAGAGTCATTATTATGAAGCATCAGGAACTGTTGAAGTTAATGACCAGGATGTTACGGAGAATGTAACAATGAACAGGGCGAATATTGTTGAGTTTGAAGTTTCAGATAATAATGGAAGTGTTGAAAATGCCAGGGTGGAACTTGGAAACAATGTATATTATACTGGTTCAAATGGGTTGGTAAGTTTTGATACTATTAACGGAACATATAATTACACTGTCTCTAAAGACGGATACAATGAGGAGTCTGGAGATTTCAGTATTATAAACCAAGACACAACACTTAATATTTCTTTATCGGAAGTCGTGGGCATTGAAGATACTGATAGCTGGAACCTTTCGGTTTATCCTAATCCAACCAACGGATTTATTTATATTGAAGGAAAAGATTTATCCGGTTCTCAGATTGTGATAAGAAATATAATTGGAAATCAAATGGTAAAAAAGGTTATCCGGCAAAACCAAAAGGCAGAAATTGATTTATCCGGTTATTCAATTGGAATTTACTTATTACACATTAAGAAAGGGAATAAAAATGTAATCAGGAAAATTATTGTGGAATAAAATAAATGTACATAAAAAAATGGGTGTCTTTGTGAAGGCACCCATTTTTTATTTTATATTGTTTCTTTTTATGCCACCTTTAACCGGTGCATATTTACCTTACCCAGTTTCTCCTTGGCATGTTTAAGCGTAATTACAACTTCTTCTTCCTTTTGGGACGGGGTTT
>CAZWHH010000194.1:0-3186 GCA_964633615.1 uncultured Bacteroidales bacterium
AATCTGTTTCTAATACCAAATGATTAATATCAATTTGTTTTACAACATCATCCAATTGAGTGTTTTTAAATGTAACAATTCCGTTAATGCCAAGTTTAAAGCCTTTATCGATAATGTACCTTGCCTGTTCTATGTTTCCTGTAAAGCTGTGAAAAATGCCGAAAAGCTTGTCATCATTCACTTCATCTAAAATTTCAAATATTTCATTAAATGAATCTCTCGCATGGATCACAACGGGTAGGTTCATTTCTTTTCCCCACTCCAATTGAGCCCGAAAGGCTGCTTTTTGTTCCTCAATGTAAGTTTTATCCCAATATAAGTCAATTCCTATTTCACCGATTGCGAAAAAACTGAATTGATGGAAGTGCGATTTGATTTGATTTAATACTTCAATATAATTATTTTCTACCGAGGAGGGATGCAATCCCATCATGGGATAGTAAAAACTTGAATCTTCCCTGCATAGTTCCATAAGGGGCTTTATGCTTGTAAGATCAATATTAGGTAAAAAAATTTTATGCACATTATTTTTTTTGGCTCTTTCCTTTATGGCAGTTTCTTCTCCTTTAAAATCAGGCAAGTATATGTGCGAGTGGGTGTCAACTAAGAACATAATTTAAATTTTGCCACAAACATCATAAAAAATTATGATAAAAAAAAGAGAAGCCTTTGAGGCCTCTCTTAAATTTGTATTTATTTTTATACTGTACAACTGTATTACACGGCTCCCTGAGCTAACATGGCATCGGCCACTTTTACAAAACCGCCAATATTAGAGCCTTTTACATAGTTAATATAGTCTCCCTCTTTGCCATGTTTCACGCAAGTATCATGAATACTTATCATGATTTGCTTGAGTCTGTTATCTACTTCTTCCCTTGACCAGGGTAATCTCATTGAGTTTTGCGTCATCTCCAGACCTGAAACAGCAACACCACCAGCATTAGCTGCTTTCCCGGGGCCATATAAAATGCCTTTTTTGATGTAAACTTCAACGGCCTCTGGAGTGGAAGGCATGTTGGCTCCTTCAGATATACAGTAGCATCCATTGTCAATTAAAGTTTTGGCTTCATCTTCATTAATTTCGTTTTGTGTAGCACATGGTAACGCGATGTCGCATTTTACTTTCCAGGGTCTTTCCCCTTCATGGTATTCGACTCCGTATTTTTCTGCATATTCTTTAATTCTTCCCCGTTTGATGTTTTTCAGTTCCATTATGTAATCGAGCTTTTCTTTGTCAATTCCATTGGGATCATATATGAATCCGGCGGAGTCGGAGAGGGTCACAACTTTTCCACCTAACTCGGTAACCTTCTGTGTGGCGAATTGTGCTACATTTCCTGAGCCCGAAATGGCTACTTTTTTTCCTTTGATATCTTCACCACGGGTTTTTAACATTTCATGAGCAAAATAGGTGGCTCCATAACCTGTTGCTTCCGGTCGGATTACGCTGCCGCCATAATGTAGCCCTTTTCCTGTTAAAACACCAGTAAATTCATTCTGCAGTCTTTTATACTGACCAAACAGGAATCCAATTTCACGGCCACCAACCCCAATATCTCCTGCAGGGACATCTGTATTGGCGCCGATATGCCTGAATAACTCGGTCATAAAACTTTGACAAAATCTCATTACTTCATTGTCGGATTTGCCTTTGGGATTGAAATCCGAACCTCCTTTTCCTCCACCAAGAGGTAAAGTAGTAAGGCTGTTTTTAAAAACCTGTTCAAACGCTAAAAATTTTAGAATACTAAGGTTTACAGTAGGGTGAAAGCGAAGACCGCCTTTGTATGGGCCGATGGCGCTGTTCATCTCAATTCTGTATCCTTTATTAATTTGAATTTCCCCTTTGTCATCCAACCAGGGGATTCTGAATAAAATAACTCTTTCTGGTTCAGCAATTCGTTCTAAAATTTTTGCTTGTTTGTACTTGGGATTTTCTTCAATAAAAGGAATTAGCGATTCAGCTACTTCCGTTACTGCCTGAAGAAATTCGTTTTCTCCGGGATTTTTGGCAGAAATTTTTGCCATGAATTGTTCTACTCTAGGATCCATTTTAAATTTGTTTTTTAGTTTGTAAATTTTACAGTAAAAGTTTACAAACAAACTTATTGATTTTTTTTATTCTTAAAAATAGTTTAAGATGTTGAATCCATTTTGGTTTGAATATATCCTGAAATATTTTTTATTTCTCTTTGATATTGAGGTTTAAACAGACGAATTATGTTTTACAACACAAATGATGAAAATCATTGTTAAAAGACTTTTGTTGTGTAAAAATTTCCCGGCAGACATTTAACAAGCCCTTTAAATTCAAGGTTTAAAAGGACAGGTGATATTTGACTGGTTGGTTTTTTCATTTTCAGACATATTTCATCAATGGAAATTTTTTCTTTGTCTTTAACAGACTGAAGTACCTTTTTATCAATTTCATCTAATTTATTAAATAGCTGCTTTTGAATGACTTGTTGTTTTTGTTTGTTAACTTCCCAGCCCAGTACATATTCCAGGTCTGAGGCACTCTCAATTAAGGCTGCTTTATTTGTTTTAATTAAATCATTGCATCCTTGTGAAGTTTTGTCAATGACTCTTCCTGGTATGGCAAATACATCTCTGTGATACGAGTTAGCCAGATCTGCCGTGATTAAAGCTCCGCCCTTTTTTGCAGATTCAACCACAAGAGTTGCATCCGCCAATCCCGCGATAATTCTGTTTCTGCTTATAAAATTTCCACGGATTGCTTTGGTGGTACTCTTGAATTCAGTAAATAAGCAGCCGTTGTGAATAATTTTTTCTGCCATGCTTTTATGACTTGCCGGATAGATATTGGCCAGGCCATGGGCTAGAACAGCAATAGTCATTAAACCATAGTTTATAGCAGCTTTGTGAGCACATGTATCAATGCCATAGGCCAATCCACTTACAATGATCAGATCTTTATGGGTTTTTGATAATTCACAAACAATTTCATTACAGACTGAAAGGCCGTAATTTGTGGGCCTCCTGGTACCTACTATGCTTAGGACTTTGGAGCTTTTTATATGGTTCAGCCCCTTTGAATATAATATAACAGGAGCATCTTCACAATTTTTTAACCTTTGTGGGTAATTATTGTCCGTAAAAAAACATACATTAATATGATATCTTTCGATAAACTCTATTTCTTTTTTAGCCTGATCCAGTATT
>CAZWHH010000194.1:3286-5463 GCA_964633615.1 uncultured Bacteroidales bacterium
ATTAATATGATATCTTTCGATAAACTCTATTTCTTTTTTAGCCTGATCCAGTATTATTTGAGGGTTAAAGTTTGCAATGAAACTGTTGCCTACATTGGGAATTTTTGACAGCAAATTCTTTTTTTCTTTGAAAACTGCCTCAGCAGAGCCAGTGTAGGCTAATAATCGTTTTGCAATCACAGGCCCGGCCCCCGGGATTAAACTTAACCCGATTTTATAGATCATACTTTTCTCGTTCATAATAAGGAAATGTTAAAAATAATTAAAATTATTACAACATTATGACAGCGTTCCACGTAGATAAAATCACTTTAACTTTTTTAAACCAAAGTGGATAACAGTTGTTAGTAAATTCATAATGAGAAAAAAAGATTGGTAATTTATTAAAATTTTTTGCAACTTTGTAAAATTTCCATTAATATATTATCGTTCACCATAAGACAGTTTGTAGTAGTTGGACCAAGAAAAATAATTAAGCCAAGATGAGACAGTTAAAGATCACAAAATCAATAACAAATCGGGACAGTTCCTCGCTTGAGAAGTATTTACAGGAAGTAGGAAAAGAAGATTTGCTTACACCAGATGAAGAAGTGGAGTTGGCACAAAGAATTAAAAAGGGAGATAAGGTTGCACTGGAAAAGCTTACAAGAGCTAATTTGCGTTTTGTTATTTCTGTTGCTAAGCAATATCAATTTCAGGGGTTAAGTCTTCCTGATCTTATCAATGAAGGAAATCTGGGATTAATAAAGGCAGCGGAAAGATTTGATGAAACAAAAGGGTTTAAATTTATTTCATATGCGGTGTGGTGGATTCGACAATCTATTCTTCAGGCTATTGCTGAGCAGTCGCGAGTTGTTCGCCTGCCCCTGAATAAAGTAGGCTCCATAAATAAGCTGCATAAAGCTTATTCTAAACTCGAACAGGAAAATGACAGAACTCCTACTTCTGAAGAACTTGCAGAAATGGTGGATCTGCCCAAGGAAAAAGTTGAGAAAACACTTCAGTTATCAGGCAAACCCTTATCAATGGATGCACCTTTTGATGATGATGAAGACGGAAGTTTACTCGATGTGATGGAAAATAAAGATGTGCCTGATGCAGACGGAGGATTGTTGAATGAGTCTCTTAGCAGGGAAATTGAAAGAACCCTAAGTGTTCTGCCAGAAAAAGAAAAAGCTGTTATAAAGTATTTCTTTGGATTGGGCGTACCTGAAATGTCACTGGAAGAGATTGGCCAGAAACTCAATCTGACTCGTGAGAGAGTCCGTCAGATCAAAGAAAAAGGCATTAGAAGATTGCGACATTCATCTAAAAACAGACTTTTGAAAAAATATTTAGGATAGTTATATGGTTTTTGAAAAAATGGGCTGCTCTATAGAAAGGCAGCCTTTTTTTTAATTATAATGTGCGATGAATATATTACTTAGAAACTGTTTTGATTTTTCTTACTTTAACAAAATAGTTCTATGTGATTACTAGGAGGCTGTCTAAAAAGGAATTAAACAATATTTTTAGCAACTTTTTCCCTTTGGCTTCAAACGCTAAATTGCTGAAAATCAGGGCTCCCTTTAGGGTCAGGGGTAAAACCTGATTTTTAGTAAATCTTTATGAACGACTTTTTAGACAGCATCTTAGGTTAAACCTGATACCCATCCGATTTCTATAAATTTTGTATTTTAATTTACAAAATTTATAGAAATCATAGTCGGGATAGGCATTTGAAACCCCGCCCTAAAGGACGGGGCTAGTAAAATAAAATCTTCAAAATTTGGTAAAGTAAAATTTTTAAATAAAATCAAAACAGTCTCTTAATCTATAGACAGAAGCGAGGGGTTTAAATGAGATTTAAAATAAAAATATTTCTATAGAAAGGAATTTTGAAAAAAATTGTTACTTTTATAAAGTCAAGAATAATATATATTTTTTTATTTAAAAAAGATGGCTGTTGATTCAACGGAAATATTAATAAAGATCAGGAAGATTTTACGGTCGGTTAATTTAGAGTCAAAAAAAATTCAAAAAGAATATGGAGTAAGCATACCCCAGATACTTTGCTTAGAATTTTTAAACAACTCGGATAATTATCAGGCGACACAAAAGCAGATCAGAGATTATTTGAATCTGAATTCAAGCACTGTAACAGGGATCATTAACCGCCTTGAAAAAAAAGGTTACCT
>CAZWHH010000195.1:0-5429 GCA_964633615.1 uncultured Bacteroidales bacterium
TTTTTATTTGTGAATTTCTTCTAATTTTCCATAATGTCGGGCCTGCTGCTTCTCTGTTTATTTTTGTTGAGGGCTTATTTCTACACTTTTTCAAGCACTGTCGCTATTCCCTGTCCAACTCCAATACACATAGTACATAGCGTTTTTTTTGCATTGTTTCGTTGTAATTGATGGTATGCAGTTGTCACTAATCGTGCTCCGCTCATTCCAAGCGGATGACCTAACGCAATGGCTCCTCCCTGTTGATTAACACGTGGGTCATTATCTTCAAGACCCAGTTCACGCAGGCAAGCCAGGGATTGGGAAGCAAACGCCTCATTTAATTCAATAATGTCCATCTCATCCAAACGCATATTAAGTTTTTTCAATAGCTTATTGGTTGCCGGAACAGGACCCATTCCCATAATTCTCGGAGGTACTCCTGCGGTACTCATTCCCAATATTTTTGCTTTGGGGGTCAGTCCGTATTTTTTTACTGCTTCTTCCGATGCAATAATTAAAGCAGCAGCTCCGTCATTTACGCCGGAAGCATTTCCTGCCGTTACTGTACCATCGGTACGAGTTATTGGCTTCAACGCCGCTAATTTTTCAAGAGAGGTATTCCTCCTGGGATGCTCATCCATTTCTACTACAATGGGGTCTGCTTTTCTTTGCGGCACGGTAACAGGGATGATCTCCTTACCCATAAGTCCTGAATCCTGTGCTTCCCAGGTTTTTTCCTGACTGGAAAGGGCAAATACATCCTGGTCTTCCCGGCTAATCTTATACTCTTTGGCTACATTTTCTGCCGTTTCAATCAAGGATTCCGTACCATAGGTTTTATTCAGTTTCGGATTAACAAGCCGCCAGCCAATGGTGGTATCTTCCAGTTGATGTTTTCTGTCAAAACCTTTCGTCGCTTTACCCATAACAAAAGGAGCGCGGGACATGCTTTCCACTCCTCCTGCAATAATGAGTTCAGCTTCACCTGTTTTGATGGCTCTCGCAGCAGTTCCTACGGCATCCATCCCCGATCCGCAAAGTCTGTTAATTGTCATCCCGGGAATTGTTTCAGAATAACCTGCCAGCAACAAACCCATGCGAGCCACGTTTCGGTTATCTTCACCGGCCTGGTTACCACATCCCATAAAAACATCATCAATTTCCAACCAGTCAATATTGGGATGTTTTTTCTTCATTTCTTCTAAAACTAAAGCTGCAAGATCGTCTGGTCTGACCGTTGCTAATGCACCACCGTATTTTCCTATTGGTGTTCTGAAAGCATCACATATATATACGTCTTTCATATTAGTCTGATTAAATTATTTTTGGATTTTTTCGATTTCCGGTTTAAATTTTTTAAACATTCTGAGCATTGCTTCTGATAAAATATCCACCTCTTTTTGCGTGATTACTGTGGAAAACATACATGCCAGTGTATTAATCATCATAAGCTTCTCTTCATAGAAAAGGTAATCCAGCATTTTTGTAATTAAAGATTCTGCTTCTTTGGTTTGATAAGCTTCCCGATAGGTTGTGGGTGGCTCAGGCATTAGGTGCAAGCGGAACATTGATCCTGCCCCGGTTATACACATGGGAACACCGGCCATTCGAATGGCTTCGGATATTTGATCAAATGCCTTTTGTGTCAGGGCATTGATATCCTGAACAGCCTGTTTATCGAAATGCTCCATAGCGATTCGCCCGGCAGTCATTGATACAGGGTTTGCAGAAAAAGTTCCTGAATGTGGGAACAACAGATTTTTTGCATGAGGATCCAGGATATTCATGATATCTGCACGACCGGTGAAAGCACCTACGGGAAATCCACCGCCTATTATTTTTCCTAAAGCAGTTAGATCAGGCTTTACCTTGTAATTATCCTGTGTACCCGAATAATTGACCCGGAATGTTACCACTTCATCGAAAACAAGTAGAGCATCGTTTTCCCGTGTCCATTTATAAAGCGCTTCAATATACTCATCTTTTCCTTTAACCAGACCTACCCTGTGCGGAACAGGGTCAATTAAAACGCAGGCAATTTCATCAGCATGCTGGTTGAGTATGGATATGGTTCTTTCAATATCATTATACGGAAAAATAACCACATCGTTGAGCACATTCTTTGGTGTTCCTACAGCAACCGGAACGCTGTTGGGCTTATCTATATCCCCCCAGTTTTCGGGTTTTGCCTTCTGACTTACCTCTGCAAAATCGTAGGTTCCATGGTAGGCGCCTTCGGCTTTGGCAATTTTCTCTTTCCCTGTAAAAGCACGGGAAGCCTTGATCATAGCCATTACCGCCTCCGTACCTGAGTTGACAAATCGTATCTTTTCAAAAGAGGGAGCCCTGTTACACAGGAGCTGGGCAAACTCTAATTCAGGTTCAGTAGCTATAGTAAAAGCTGTTCCCCTTCGTATTTGCTCCGTAACCCCTTCTACTATTGGAGGAAAGGTATGTCCGTGAATCAGAGAAGCCATGTTGTTGGCAAAATCGATTCTTTCCACTCCATCTATATCTGTCACATAACAACCGGAGGCCTTGTTTACATAATGGGGAAATGGTTTGTGAAATACTGTGTTTCTGCTGACTCCGCCGGGGATTACATTCTTTGCCTGTTGATATAATTCCTCGCTTTTATATTTTTTGTCTTTTGAATTCAAATCCTCGCTCATATTTAGATAAGTTATTTTTTAAATTAATCATTCTCCGCATGATTATCTTAATAGCATATTGATTTTCTTCACACCCTTTAGGGAAGGGACAAATGGAGGAAATCAATATGTTGCCGGCAGAGGCCGGATTAAGGATAAATTATAATATAAAATCATTATTATTCTCATCATGCGCTAATTTTATTTAATTTAAGGCATTTTTAATTTTGCTTCTGTCTTTTCCTGTAAATAATCAAAACTTATGCCCGGGGCAAGTTTTTTGACTTCGAGCCCGTCCTGAGTAACCTCCAAAATGGCATAGTTCGTATAGATACGTTTCACAACTCCCTTTCCGGTAAGCGGAAACTTACAATTCTGAACAATCTTTGGATCGCCGTTCTTTGTTACATGTTTTGTAATAACGTAAATATTCTTTACACCGGCCACCAAATCCATTGCGCCACCAACTGCCGGTACGGCGCCCGGTTTACCGGTAGACCAGTTTGCTATATCTCCATTTTCAGATACTTCATAAGCTCCAAGCACACAAATATCGATATGCCTTCCCCTGATCATTGTGAAGCTATCGGCATGATGAAAATAACATGCCCCTTCTATGGCTGTAACATATTTTTTCCCGGCATTAATGAGCTCCGGGTCTTCTTTCCCTTCTTCAGGTACAGGACCCATGCCGAGCAAGCCGTTTTCTGTATGATAAATAACTTCACGTCCTTCCGGAACATAGTCGGCAACCAATTCCGGGAGGCCTATTCCAAGGTTTACATAAGCGCCGTCAGGAATGTCTAAAGCCACATTGTTGGCCATTTCGCCCTTTGTCCATTCTTGATTGTTATTATCTTTTACCATGGGTACCTCCAATTTTCTGCAACAAGTTTTGATTCATCTACCGGATTGTTGATTTCAACAACTCTTTGAACGAAAATTCCCGGGGTAACGACCGCTTCGGGATCCAGCTCACCCAGCTCAACCACTCTTCTGGCCTGAACGACTGTATTCTCAGCCGCTGTACACATAATCGGTCCAAAATTCCGGGCTGTCTTGTTATAGATCAGGTTCCCGTATCTATCAGCAGCTTCGCATTTCACTAAAGAAAAATCCGCTTTAATTCCATACTCCATAACATGCACTTTTCCATCAAATTCCCGCTTCTCTTTACCTTTTTCCAGTGGGGTATTTACAGAAGTAGGTGTATAAAAGGCCGGAATACCGGCTCCTCCGGCACGTATTCTTTCAGCTAAAGTACCCTGGGGTACCAATTCCAGTTCTATTTCGCCCTTTGAATAGAGTTCAGGAAAAACAACTGAATTGGTAGACCTGGGAAAGCTGCATACCATCTTACGGACTCTCTTGTGTTCAATTAAAGAAGCTATTCCCACATGTCCGCTGCCAGTATTATTACTGACTATGGTAAGGTCTTTAGCGCCCTGGTCAATCAGGGCATGGATAAGTTCAATCGGACT
Organism: uncultured Bacteroidales bacterium; assembly: GCA_964633615.1. GTDB lineage: Bacteria > Bacteroidota > Bacteroidia > Bacteroidales > UBA12077 > JAGXLC01. The sequence continues at coordinate 4,115 of CAZWHH010000195.1, forward strand.
CCCCGCTTCGCCAAAACCACTGATCATTACCACTGATCCGTCTTTCACATCTTTGACTGCATCAGAAATTGATTGTTCGATTTTGTTGATCATTATTATTGGTTTAGGTTTTTTTCTTTTATTTTCCTGGAAAGTTTTTCTGTCTTCCCCTCTTCGATCTGACGTAATTCATCTTCAAAGAAAAACTTTTCGCCTTCATAAGGCTCCAGATTTTCAATCGTAATTTCTTCTTCGTTATATTTTGCGAGGAATACTTTATCCATCCATTCCATATTTCTTGACTCATTGAATTTAAGGACAAAGACCTTTTCTCCATTTACCTCAGTATTTCCGATTATTGAAACTTTGCCTGCGGAAGAGGTCTGTGTAATATAACGTGATGGACGATTAAGGGATGGAAGCGAACGGTAAATCTTGCTAAATACCTTATCAATTTCTGCTACGGGAACCGAAAAGTAATGATGTTCACCTGTCGGACGGGCCAGGTACATAGAATGGAAGCCGATCTGCAGCATGGCGAAAATATTCGCCAGGTCGATCCAGTTTTGAGCCGATTTGTCAACATCTACATTACCCTGATCATCCGTAAACAAGCTGATGTGATTCATGATGGGGCTTTGGCTCTTAACTGTTACGCCGTATTCCTTCAACCTTCTTACAGCGGCAATGGCAGGCAGGTTTAGAAGTTCCCGGGGTGTTGAAAAATGTGCCATCCAGGCAACCTGAATGCCATTGTCTATTAAATGCTTAAATAGTTCGAGATATTTCGTATATTCTTCCTCTAACATGAATTCCGGAAGATAGGTTAAAGCCCTGGAACCAATCCTTACGGTTTTAAGATGAGCAAGTTCCTTATCCTCAACAAAAGGCATGAGGTATTCGCGTAATCTTTCATAGGGCATATATCCGCCATCGCCACCAGTAATCAGGATATCGGTAACTTCTTTGTGTTTTTTAATGTAATCGTGAACGGGCTGAATCTTATCCTGGCTGAACATGTCTTCATCACCTCTTACCTGGGCGTGTCTGAAACAATAGGTACAAAAAGCAAAGCAACTTTGCGTTGTTTTATCAAAAATCAACTGACACTGGGGATACTTATGCTGACTGCCCTCAAGTATTTCTAATCCCCCGTCTTCTTCTTCATACCAGGGTTTATTCAATTGTTGCTTACCATCATGCGGATTCGTGTTGCTTTTGATATAATCATCAATCAGCTTCTGTCTTTCTTCATCCGTTTCGGCATTCTTATAGGCTTCAATAGTCTCTTCACCTATCATATCTGGCTGTGGAAATACCAACTGGAACAACGAAT
>CAZWHH010000196.1:0-5423 GCA_964633615.1 uncultured Bacteroidales bacterium
CTAAAGGACGGGGCTAGTAATCACATAAAACTATTTTGTTAAAGTAAGAAAAATCGAAACAGTTTCTAAATATAATAACAAATGTTGTATGCCGGATGATTAATTGTCTTGTTAGTTAAGTGTTGAAATAAAAGTTTAAAGAATGGTTAAGAAGTCTTTTTATATTTTTAATTTTACAAGTTAATACCTGTTAATTGAAATTATTATGCAACAATATCTTAATCTGCTCGAACACGTACTCAATAATGGCTCAAAAAAAGAAGACCGAACCGGAACCGGTACCATTAGCACTTTTGGTTACCAGCTAAGATTCAACCTTCAGGAAGGATTTCCTTTGGTAACCACAAAAAAGTTGCACCTCAGGTCTATTATTTATGAATTATTATGGTTCCTACAAGGCGACACAAATGTCAAATACCTGAATGACAATAATGTACGTATATGGAATGAATGGGCAGATGAAAAGGGGGATCTTGGAAATATTTATGGTTACCAATGGCGCTCATGGCCTACACCTGAAAATGAGCATATTGATCAAATCAGTGAAATAATTCATTCTATAAAAAACAATCCAAATTCCCGAAGGCATATTGTAAGTGCCTGGAATGTAGGAGATTTAAAAAACATGGCATTGCCACCCTGCCACATTCTTTTTCAATTTTATGTGAATAATAATAAATTGTCTTGTCAACTGTATCAAAGAAGCGCAGATCTTTTCCTGGGTGTTCCTTTTAATATAGCTTCATACGCCCTTTTAACCATGATGGTGGCACAGGCTACAGGCCTGGTCCCCTATGAATTTATTCATACATTCGGAGATGCACATATTTATCTCAATCATATTGAACAGGTTAAAAAACAATTGACCAGAGAACCCCGAAAATTACCAATTATGAAAATTAACCCAGGGAAGTCAGACATTTTTAACTTTGACTATGAAGATTTTACACTGGAAGGTTATGATCCACACCCACATATAAAAGGTAAAGTTTCTGTATAAAATAATTATTCTATGTTATCACTTATTGTTGCTGCAGCTGAAAATAGCGCCATTGGTAGAGGAAATGATTTACTCTGGCATTTACCAGATGACCTGAAACATTTTAAAAGAACAACAAAGGGACATTATGTTATAATGGGAAGAAAAACTTTTGAATCCCAGGGGAAAAAACCCCTCCCCGGTAGAACAAATATTGTTATTACACGCAAAAAAGATTATTCTGCTCCAAAATGCATCGTGGTATCAAGTTTAGAAAAAGCGCTTGATGCTGTTAAAAAAGATGAAGAGCCCTTTATTATAGGAGGTTCGGAAATTTATAAAAAGGCGTTGTCCAAAGTGGACAGAATTTATCTAACAAGAGTACATGCAACATTCGATGCGGATACTTTCTTTTCTGAACCGAATTTTAAACAGTGGGAGATCGTTTCAGAAGAATTTCATCCTGCTGACGAAAAACATCAATACTCTTTCAGTGTGTATGTTATGGACAGAAAGAAGTAACATCTTATTAATTTGGTTGTTATGTGAATTTATTTTTGTATTTTTGTGGTCTTCATTAATAACATAACTAAAATAAATCAGATATGGGAAAAGGAGATAAAAAAACTAAAAAAGGCAAAATATTCAGAGGTTCTTTTGGAGTAAGAAGACCCAAAAAAAGTGCAAAACTCAAGAAAAAAGCATTAAGAAAGAATCCTCAGGCAAATGCCCCTGAACTGCAGAAAGAAATGGCTCCGGAAAACGTGAAGGAGACCAGATCCAAAACACCTAAAGAGACTGCAAAAAAGAAAACAGAAGAGAAAAAATCCAGTGAAGCGAAGACAGAAGAAAAAAAGACTGGAGATAAGAAGAAAACAACCGCAAAGCAAAAAACAGCTACAAAATCTACAGCAACTAAGAAAAATACGAAGGAAAAAGAAAAAGCACCGGAGAAAAAAACCACAACGAAAAAGAAATCTACCTCTACAACGACTTCTGGTAAAAAAACCAAGTCAACCACTCAATCAAAAAGCAAAGCTTCCGGCACAAAAAAGAAAGAAGATAAAAAAGATAAGGAATAATAATTTCCTGTTGAAAAAAGAGTCGGTTAAAGCCGGCTCTTTTTTTGTTTGTTCTGTTGCTCACTGCATTTCAAATAACATTTCTTCGTCATTTGAATATCATTTTTAAAATTATTATTATCCCTCGCCTTTTGTCTGCATAATGTAGAGGAAGTTTTTATTTGGTATTTATCATGCCCGCTAAGTAGGTTCTTGCATTCCCCATCAATTCAACATGATCCTTGTGATTTATACAAAAAATTTTACCCGGTCGATGAGAGAGTTGTTCTGCAAACAATTCTTTTTTACCCAATCTTTCAGACCAGTAAGGAATCAGCTTGGTATGCGCTGAACCTGTAACGGGATCTTCACTTATGCCTGCTTTAGGAGCAAAAAATCTGGATACAAAATCGGATTTCTCCCCGGGCGCTGTAATGATAATTCCTCTTGCCTCAATTTTTTCAAGAATAGCAAAATCAGGTTTTATATTTTTAATATCCTTCTGTGATTCATAGATAGCCATAAGATCATCAGACTGATATACCTCTCCAGGTTTTCTCCCCAGGCCCTGAATTAAATCTTCACTTATTTTAATCTTTTGGCTACTCATTTTAGGTAAAGAGAGGGATAAAAAATCTTCTTTCTTTTCAACAACCAGTTCATGATTAGATGAAAAAAACCTGATCTTTTTTCTTCCGGGCTCCAAATGATAAATAATCAGATGGGCTGCAGCTAAAGTTGCATGACCACACAGGCCGACCTCACACTTAGGTGTAAACCACCTGATTTCATAATCATTATTGCTTTTTACTATAAAAGCTGTTTCGGAGAGATTATTCTCCATGGCTATATTTTGCATGAGTTTTTTTTCAATCCACTCTTCAAGAGGAATAACAGCTGCCGGATTTCCTTCAAAAATATTACTCGTAAAAGCGTCTATTTGATATATTGGCAAATTCATACTAAACTTTTTTATCTGATTTTTAAAATATTCAAGTATATACCAAATGATCCGTTTTGAAAGTTGCGTATCATTCTCATGTGTTTATTTATTATGTTATTGTTCTGTTCCTTTGATACTTTTATTTATTGAAAACCTTTTCCACAGGCACACTAAAGAGTTTGGTCCTATGTGATATTAATAACCTTTTTATCATGGCAGGCTTCAGATAGTATAATTTTCACACTCAGAATTATTTAACCCGCAAGGGCATAATCCCCCCGCACAATTCAGAACCTATTATCCCCTATCAGACCTCACTTGTCATGATAAAAAGAGGTTTCATTGCAAAGCTTTTATATTTAGGACGAAGTCTTTCCCTGTTATAATTTTCCTGTATGTTGACAACTTTGCTTTTACTTGTGACTACTTCTATGGGTACATTATCATAATGACCATGACGGAATACTACCAGTCTTCCATGCACACCATTCATTATAAGATCAAGGGCCAGGTTACCAAAAGCCATAGGTACAACCGAATCAATAGAATCGGGGTCGCCTCCTCTGACAAGGTATCCCAATTTCTGATTTATTATACCTACTTTTTGATTCTGGTTATATTGAGGAGATAATTCTTTTATCTTCTCCGATACCATATCTCCGATTCCTCCTAACTTAGCATGCCCATACATATCAGTTTCCTGTTTCTCATAAATCATCTCTCCTCCTTTGAACATTGCACCTTCCGAGACTAAGACCACCGAGTAATTGCTCGGATGTTTTTTTCTATCTTCCATTAATAAACGGGTCAATTGTTCAATATCAAACTTATATTCGGGGATTACACACCGGTCTGCAGAACCTGCCATTGTTGGCAGCATAGCCGTAAACCCGGCATATCTTCCAAAAACTTCCAGCACCATTACTCGTTCATGGGAACCTGCTGAGGTTCTAAGCAGGTTAGTCATCATAATCGTTCTTGTTACACAGGTACTAAATCCTATACAATAATCAGTACCCGGAACATCATTGTCCATTGTTTTTGGAATACCGATTACTTTCAGTCCTTCTGAATATAGTCTGACTGCATAGCTTAATGTATCATCGCCTCCTACAGGAATCAGATAATCAATGTTTAAATATTCAAGATTTTTCAAGATCTCAGGGGTCAGATCATTTACCTGTTTATTGTATTTATCTTTATAATGATCAGGCACTCTGTCTTTAGGAACTTTGCTGGGGTTTACTCTTGAACTGTGCAGAAAAGTTCCACCGGTTCTTCCTGCTTTGTTGACTACATCCTCAGTAAGCACATTGTAACAATTACAATTTCCAGCCTCCGCATCTCTGTTAATTTCCAATAACCCAGCATAACCTCTGCGAATCCCTATAACCTTATAACCCTCTCTGAGAGCTCTTATTGTTACTGCACGTATGGCTGGATTCAGGCCGGGAACATCTCCTCCCCCCGTTAAAATACCAATAACACCCTTTTGCTTTTTTGTTGCCATAATTTTATTCTTTTTATAATAATACAAGATGTTAAGGGTCAAGATAAAGAATTAAACACGAATACCAAAGTTTTTATTGATTTTTATTTTATTTTTTTAAAGGAGCACTAAAAACATCCCCTTTAAATTTCATCTTCCAAAAACAACCAGCCTGACTTAATTTTAGATGGACCAAAATTTATCAGCTCAGATGCATAATTTTTGCTTTTTTCTCGTCTTTATAAAAATGCTGTTGTATAATGAATATTTTTCTTATTTTTGAAATGAATGCATAAATCTGAACATTATGGACGAACAAGTTAAAACAAATGCCGGTCAAGGTCTGGGAATAGCAGGTCTGGTTCTTGGAATTCTTTCTGTTATATTAGCTATTATGGGTTGTACTTTCCTGATTGCGTTAGTGTTTGGGGCCGTAGGTGTTATCTTAAGCGCTGTAGGTCTCTCACAGGCTAAAAGAAGTAATGGTGCCAAAGGCATTAACATGGGAGGCCTTGTTGTATCAATTATAGGAGTATTAATGGCTTTAACCATCACTGTATTTTTAGGATCATTCATTAAAAAAGCAAACGATGGGAATTATTGGTGGAATAAACTGGAACAATTTGAGAATGTTTCTGAAGAAATCGATAAAGAAATAGAAAAAGAACTGGGCTATGAGGAAGATAAAATGGAAGATCTGGAGAAGAAAATGGAGGAGTTAGAAGGAGAAATAAAGGATACGGTTAAAGAAGAAGTGGAGAAAGCAAAAAAGGAAGCGGATGAATCCATCAAAAAAGCAGAAGAAGAACTGGATAAATTAAAAGATGAACAATAACATGGTGAAGTGACATTTTTAAATGCATTTTCGGTTTAACAAACCATACCAGATAATTAATATTATTTTTGCCGGAATAATTATACTCCTGTTTATTTATTCCGGCATTTTTTCTG
>CAZWHH010000197.1:0-5418 GCA_964633615.1 uncultured Bacteroidales bacterium
TTATATAAGGTAGAACAAACCTGTACCGCTTCTGCACCAGCCAGAATTTGTTTTACTGCATCTCTTCCTGTATGTATGCCCGTACTGGCGGCTATATCAATTTTTTCCACTTTGGAAGAGATGATTCCAACCCATCGAAGCGTTTGACGAATATCTGCCTGGCTACTGAATATTTCCGCAGCCACAAAATCCATTTTATCCACGTCAATATCGGGTTCATAAAAACGGTTAAAAAGCACGACTCCCGGAACATTTAATGCATTTAGCCGTTCAACCAGGCCGACAAGATTGGTAAAATGTCTTCCTAATTTAAACACAAAAGGAATATTAAGATTCTCTTTTAATTTTTTAGCCAATTCAAAATAAATATTTTCATACTTCTCTGCATTGGCATTTTTATCCAATGGCAGAATAAAAACATTTACCTCAAGACCGTCAGCTCCAGCATCTTCAACTTTTCTGGCAAAATCAATCCACTCTTTTGTCGAAATACAATTTATACTGGCAAATATTGGTACCGACACTTCCTTTTTAGCCTGCCGGATCAGATTTAGATAATTCTCCACCGAATTATTTTTAATATAATAATTCACATAATCCGCTGCCTCAGGATAATCTGTTCCTTTTGACAAAGTGCCTGCATCATATCTGATCTGCTCCTCAAAAAGTGATTTCAATACGATTGCTCCGGCCCCATTATCAGCCAGATTTTTTATTTTCTGAATAGAATCTGATAAGCCTGAACTACTTACAATAATCGGATTCTTTAATTTTATACCGAGATAAGAGGTTTCTGTATTTATCATATTTATATTTTTTATTATTTACATTGTAAATTTAATGATAATTTCTTTTCCCAAAAAGAATACTCCCAATTCTTACGATAGTAGCCCCTTCTTCCACTGCAATTTTATAATCATTGGACATTCCCATGGAAATCTCTGAAAAATAATCCATGTCTGAAAAGAAGTTTTCTTTTAATTGTTTAAATATTTGATACAATTCTTTAAACTCACCCCTTATCTTCTCCATATCTTCAGTGAATGTGGCCATCCCCATGACTCCTCGTATTCTCACAGAATTATAATCTCCAAATTCAGGTGAATTCAGAAAAGATTTTGCTTCTTCAAGTTCAAAACCAAATTTTGTTTCTTCATGAGCAATGTGAAATTGCAGAAGGATATCAATGACACGGTTATTTTTCTTTGCTTCTTTATTAATAACCTTAATCAATTTAGGTTTATCAACTCCATGTATTAAGTGAACAAAAGGTGCAATATATTTTACTTTATTCGATTGTAAATGACCGATCATGTGCCATTCAATATCTGTAGGCAATTCTTCATATTTAGGAACCAATTCCTGGACTTTATTTTCTCCAAAAATCTTATGTCCTCCATTATAGGCTTCAAGTATATCTTCTTTCGGTTTTGTTTTTGTAACAGCAACCAATTTCACTGAAGAAGGGATTTCTTCTTTTTTAAAAGTATCTATTTTTTCCGCTATATTCATCTCTTAAAGATAATTTATATCCCTCGAAATTAATAAGAAAAAAGGCTGTCTGAAAACTTATTTTTTGCCACAAAACTTTAAATCTCTAAATATCACTATTCTTGAATTTACTGTTAATCGGCATTTCGTGGAATTTGGTGTTTTAATGGCATATTTTTAATCTTTTCAGACAACCTCCTGGCTTCTTACAGGAAATTAATTTAATTAATCTTCAAACTTATAAATAACCAATCCACTGCGCAATTTTGGTTCAAACCATGTGGTTTTGGGTGGCATAATGTTACCTGTATCTGCGATATTAATCAATTGCTGAAGGGAGACAGGATGAAGAGCAAAGGCTACCTTCATATCTCCCTGATCAACTCTCCGTTCCAATTCTTGCAACCCCCTGATGCCGCCCACAAAATCAATTCTTTTTGAAGTTCTGAGGTCTTCAATTCCAAAAATAGGTTCAAGTACCTGTTTTGTAAGAATGGTCACATCCAGCACGCCGATCGGATCATTGTCATCGTAAGTATCAGGTTTGGCCTCTAAAGCATACCATTTACCCTCCAGATACATAGAAAATTCATGCATTTTTTGGGGTCTGTAGGCTTTTTCTCCCTTCTCCTCGATGACGAAACTCTCCTTCAGTTTATCAATGAGCTGCTCCGGGGTATTCCCATTCAAATCTTTGATTACCCTATTATAATCAAGTATTTGTAACTGATTATCGGGGAAATGCACGGCCAAAAAGAAATTATACGCCTCGTCACCAGTGTGATTGGGATTATTTTCTCTTTTCTCTTTTCCAACCAGAGCTGCCGCTGCAGTCCGATGATGACCATCTGCTACATAAGTATTGGGAACTTTTTCATCAAACAGTTCCTCTATCCTTCGATTGGTCTTATCATCATCTATCACCCAAAAATGGTGGCCGAATCCGTCATCGGCCACAAAGTCATATTCCGGATCTTTGCTTTCAACCACTCCTTTAACAATCTCATCAATCTCCTGTACTGCCGGATAAGTGAAAAATACGGGTTCCATGTTGGCATTATTAATCCGAACATTCTTCATTCTGTCCTCTTCTTTATCAGGCCTGGTAAGTTCGTGTTTTTTAATAATGCCGTTTAGATAATCATCCACTGCTGCAGCTCCGACAATACCATATTGTGTTTTGTTATTCATGGTTTGTGCATAGATATAGAACTTCGGTTTTTCTTCCTGTTGAAGCCATTTATTATTCAGGAATTTTCTGAAATTATCCCTTGATTTATCATATACTTCCCGGGCATGCACGTCGGTTCCTTCGGGAAGATCAATCTCTGCTCTCGTAATATGCAACAATGACTTCTCTTTTCCCCTGGCCATTTCCCGTGCTTCTTCTGTATTCATCACATCGTATGGCAAGCATGCCAATTCTTCTACAATCTCTTTTGGGGGTCTTATTCCTTTAAATGGTTTTACCTTTGCCATAATATTCCAAATTAATTTGTCTACTAATTATTTTAATTTACTTTAAATGTTTTAACACCGTTTTCAAAGAAATCAACAATCTGGTTGGCGGCTGCCAAACCTGCATTAATATTTGCCTCGGCAGTTTGTGCACCCATTTTCTTTGGTGTAGCAAAATACCGGTCGCCAAACTTCTCTTCCAGTGTATCTTTACAATCCGGAGCAATGTCTGTCAGGTATTTAAAATCTGATCTCTCCTCGAATGTTTTCATCAGCCCGTCTTCATCGATGACTTCTTTTCTTGCTGTATTCACCAGGATGCCGTTGGGAGGTAACTTACTCAACAAATCAAACCCTATGGAACCTCTGGTTTTTTCATTAGAAGGAATATGAAGAGAAACATACCGACAGGTTTTGTAAAGATCCTCCACCTTATCTATCCTTTTAACCCCGGCTTTTTTAATCTTATCATCATCAGCATAAGGATCGTAAGCATGAACATCCATACCAAATCCTTTTGCAATCTCTGCTACATAAGAACCCACATTACCAAAGGCATGGATCCCCAGTTTTTTACCTCTTAATTCCGTTCCTGCTTTCCCATTATATTTATTTCTTGCCAGAAATACCATCATGCCAAGTGCTAATTCTGCCACAGCATTTGAATTTTGGCCGGGAGTATTCATCACAACCACATTTTTGGCAGTAGCGGCTTCAAGATCAACATTGTCATATCCAGCACCACCTCTTACAACTATCTCCAGATTTTCTGCTGCATCAATTACTTCCTTAGTTACTTTGTCACTTCTAATAATTAAAGCGTTCACATCTTTAACAGCTTCAATCAGTTCAGATTGATCGTTATATTTTTCCAGCAGATTAAACTCATAACCCGCCTTGTTGCATATTTCTTTAATTCCTTCAACCGCATTGGGGTGAAAAGGCTTTACGGTAGCAACCAATAGTTTTTTCATAGCGCTTAATAATTTAGATCCATGCCTTTAATACGGCATGAATCAGTTCAACAATTTATTATGCTTTTTTATTTTCAAATTCTTTCATCGTATCGATAAGGGCAACTACACTTTCTTTAGGCAGTGCGTTGTAGAGGGAGGCACGGAATCCTCCAACAGAACGATGTCCTTTAATACCAACCATTCCTTTAGATCCTGCAAATTCCAGGAATTCTTTATCCAGTTCCTTATATTCCTCATTCATAACGAAAGTAACGTTCATGATCGAACGGTCTTCTTCTTTTTCAACAACAGGTTTAAAGAGTTTGTTGCGTTCAATTTCATTGTAAAGTATTTCCGCTTTTTCATTATTGATTTTATTCATACCTTCAACACCGCCTTTATCCTTCAACCACTTCAGTGTTTGTAGTGCTGCATAAATAGGCACAACCGGGGGAGTATTAAACAACGATTCTTTCTTAATATGAGTATTATAATTCATCATCGTTGGAATTTCACGATCTACTTTACCCAGCGCTTCTTCTTTTACAATAATAAAAGTAACTCCCGCGGGTGCAAGGTTCTTCTGAGCACCTCCATAAATGATGTCATACTTTGATACATCCATAGGCCGGCTAAATATATCGGAAGACATATCAGCTACAAGTGGAATATCTACCTCCAAATCTTCTTTTATTTCCGTTCCGCTAATGGTATTATTTGTTGTAACATGGAAATAGTCAGCATCTCCCGGGACTTTATAGTCTCTTGGAATATAACTAAAGCCCTTGTCTTCAGATGATGCTACCACATCCACATCACCAAAAAACTTAGCTTCTTTAATGGCTTTCGTAGCCCAGTTTCCTGTATTAAGATACGCGGCTTTCTTTTGAAAAAGATTATAAGGAACCATCAAGAATTGAGTACTGGCTCCACCCCCTAAGAAAAGGACATGATAGCCATCCGGAATGTTCAGTAATTCTTTGAACAAACTTTGCGCTTCTTTAATAATGGCATCAAACTCCTTGCTCCTGTGAGAAATTTCCATTAAAGATAAACCGATTCCATCGAGCTCTTTTATCGCCTCTGCTGTATTTTTAATTGTAAACTGAGGCATAATTGAAGGTCCTGCGTAAAAATTATGTTTTTTCATAATCAATTGTTTATTAATTTGTATCTGAATAATAAATTTTAAAATTCACTTGTGAAATTTAAGAAATTATTTGGAAGTGACAAATGATTTTAATGATGTCATGAGGGGGAAGAATATAAAATTCAATGAAAACCTCATATAAAAGGCAATGAATAAAAAATGAGGTTTACATACTTTAAAATGTTAAAAAGCTGATTAGTAAAAAACTTTATTTATAATAAGAACCTTAAAAATCTTCATACAAAATGAAAGCCCCATCCTACTCTTCTAAAGATCACTATAGTTAATAATTCTCCCGTCTTTAAAGACAGGAACCTTTACTGAAGAATCCGGAGTATGACAATATTCTATGACATCATCAAG
>CAZWHH010000198.1:0-5381 GCA_964633615.1 uncultured Bacteroidales bacterium
GGTTAGAGAGCGGAAAAGTGCAGTTAGAAATGCAAAGAAAAACCAACTCATAGACAATTTTTTACAGCACCTCAAAAAAACAACAATTTCCTGAATTCAGCAAGGGAGTTTAGCAAAGTTTAATCCAGTTTTCCAGTATTCTTTTGCCATAGGGGGTTAAAACAGATTCAGGGTGAAACTGGACACCTGTTAAATTAAAGTCCTTATGACTTACACTCATCGCATATCCTGAGTCGTCTTTTGAAGTAATCCTGAAACACGCTGGTACATCTGATTCTTTAATTGCCCATGAGTGGTATCTTCCTGTATCAAATGAATTGGGAATGTTTTTATAAATAGGTTCATTTTGGGTGGTTGGGGTTACTTTTTTACTAATTCCATGCAGTGGGTCATCTAAGTTTGTAAGTTTTCCACCAAACTGTTCAACGAGCGCCTGAAAACCCAGGCAAATTCCCAAAATGGGCTTTTCTTCCTTAAATTCACGGATTGTTTGAATCATTCCGGGAAATTCATCAGGCAGACCCGGGCCCGGGGATAAGACAATTTTGTCATATTCTTTTACCTGCCCGAAGTTTAGTTTATCTGGTCTGATAACCTCTACAGTCGTAGTATATTGCTCTATAATGTGATAGAGGTTGAAAGTGAATGAATCGTAATTATCAATGATTAAAACTTTCAAAGCTCACGTTTTTTATTTATTTGTTATTTCCTGCGATTGCAATTTTACAAAAAAACTGGGATGTTTTTTCCATCTCTTTTCCTATTTTAGCATAGAAATTAAAAAAGAAATGGTTATTAAGATTATGAATAAAATTAGACGAATACATTTTATTATCATCGCTTTTTTATTGTTGATATTTTCACTTCACTCATGCGGGCAGTCTGAAAGCCTCAGATTAGTAATTAAGAACCATCCCGGTGGAAATGTTAAGCTGGTTAAATTCATTGGTGATAAGATGGTTTCTGTAAAAGATAAAAAATATGACAAGGGCGTGACTTTTAATATGGAAGATCAGAGACCCGGCATGTATCGTATAATAATTAAAGAAGCCAAAAACAGGAGGCAACAAACAAAAGCAATCAATTTTATTTATAATAATGAAAACATCAAGCTTGAAACAAGCTACAATGCTCCCCAAAAAGATTTGCAGGTAATTCGTTCTGAAGAGAACCGGATTTACCGGGATTTTTTAAGTTACCAAAGAACTTTCGAACGCAAAATGGAACTTTTGAACAGGATGATTGATCAATATCCCAAAGAGGATCCGTTTTATGAAAAGGTAATGAAGAAATACGGTAAAGTACAGAAAGCACATGAAGCACATATAGATTCTGTTGTTAAGAAATTTCCCGGAACCTATGCTTCGCATGTTGTGAAGAGTTATAAAGCACCTTATTTAGAGCCTCAGTTATCTCAGGAGGAGAGAATCAATTATCTGAAAGAGTATTTCTTGAATTCTGTTGATTTTCAGGATACATTACTGATTCGAACTCCTCGCATCGGTCAAAAGATTTTAAGATATTTGTCATTATACAGTAAACAAGGCATGAGTCCTTCTGAACAGGAGCAGGCTTTTATAAAAGCTGTGGATGAAATTCTAATGCATGCTTACATTAATGATAAAATGTATAATTATGTATTGGATTACCTGGTAGAAGGTTTCGAACGTTATAAAATGGAAAAAGTACTGGCTCATATTTATGAAAAAAATCTGGCAGACAAAGCCTGTAAAAATAATAATGCTGATTTGAAGAAGAGGCTGAAACAATATGCCATGCTGGCTCCAGGAAAAAAAGCGCCAAATATTAGTTTTGAATCCATTAAAGGCAGGGAGATCAAACTTGCTGAAATGGAAAAACAGGTTACCTTATTGCTTTTCTATGCCAGCTGGTGTGGCCATTGCCAGCAAAGTGTTCCTGAGATTTATGAGGTATATAAAAAATACATGTCGAAAGGTTTTGAAGTTATTGCGGTCTCACTGGATGAAGATAAAGAAGAATATAAGGAATTTCTGGGTCAAAAGGACTATAACTGGATAAACTACTGCGACTATCAAAAATGGGAGAGTCCGATTGTTAAGAAATATAATATTTATGCTACGCCAACAATGGTTTTAGTAGATGATAATCAGATAATCATCGAAAAGCCCATTACGGTGAAAGAATTGAAGGAGGAACTGGAAAAATTGAATCTGGATTGATTTATTAAAAAAATCCCGGTAATTCATAGTTTACCGGGATTTTTTTGTTTAGATTTATGTTATTTGATTAAATCCACGCTTCTTTTAACAAATTTATCCAGGGCTGCGCCCGTGAGCATATTGTTTGCAAGCAGAGCCAGGTCAATTAATTGTTTTACGAGTTTGTTCTTACTGGCATATTCTTTTAGCTTGCCATTTTTCTTTTCGTTCAACTCGTTGATCTGTTTCTCAAGGTCATTCAAATTGTCCTTGTCAGCCTGGGGGATCTCTTCGTCCTTTTTGCCTTCTTTGTTCTTTTCAATGTTCTCCTTCTCTTTTTGCAGGGGTTTCATTTCTTCCCTGATCTTATTTATTTCCTCTCCAAGCTTATTTTCTTTATCTTCCCCGATTTTTTTAATCAGCCTGTGGTTTGTATTTACTACAAGATTATAGGAATTTGGCATCTCCCCGTAAAAATTCATCGGTCCGCCACCCATTTCAGCCATATCCTTCATTCTTCTCATGAATTCAGACTGTGTGATTGTGAGGGGTTCGTCTTTTTCACCAAGCGGTTCGAAAGTAACGGTAAAGTTTCCAATGTCAGGCAATTGGCTTTGGAACACCGAGGTCAGATCTTCTTGTTGTTCAGCACTTAAATCTGTTTCTTCCTTGTCTTCCTTCTGAATAAGCTTATCAATCACATCGGCATCTACGCGGGCAAACTGCACGTTGTCAAGCTTCTGTTCAAGGAAGTTGATAAAGTGTGCATCGAGCTGTCCGCTCATATCGAGTACATCATATCCTCTCTCTTTCGCATTTTCGATGAATGTGTATTGTTTGTCCACATCCGTGGCGTAGAGGTATATGGTATTTTTGTTTTTGTCTGTCTGATTCTCTTTAACAAGGTTGTTGTATTCTTCAAAAGTAAAGTACTTTCCTTCTGTATTTTTGAAAAGGCAAAAGTTTTGTGCTTTTTCATAGAATTTGTCGTTGGTGAGAATCCCGTATT
Organism: uncultured Bacteroidales bacterium; assembly: GCA_964633615.1. Lineage (GTDB taxonomy): Bacteria > Bacteroidota > Bacteroidia > Bacteroidales > UBA12077 > JAGXLC01. The sequence goes on from CAZWHH010000198.1 coordinate 3,190, forward strand.
CTATAAAAATCTTCAGGTCATCCCATTTGTTTTCAAATTCTTCGCGACTGTTTTTGAAAATATTTTCCAGTTTATCTGCTACTTTTTTGGTAATGTGATTCGATATCTTTCGTACATTCGGATCTCCCTGCAGGTAACTTCTTGAAACATTTAACGGAATGTCAGGAGAATCTAACACACCGTGTAACAATGTCAGAAATTCAGGAACAATGTTATCTACAGAATCTGTTACAAATACCTGGTTGGCGTAAAGCTGTATTTTGTTTTTCTGTACTTCCAGGTTGTTTTTAATTTTTGGGAAATAAAGAATTCCTGTCAGGTTAAAAGGATAATCCACATTTAAATGGATATGGAAAAGCGGATCTTCATGAACCGGATAAAGTTTCCTGTAAAATTCTTTATAGTCTTCGTCTTTTAAATCTGCTGGTTTTTGCTTCCACAAAGGATTGGTATCATTAATGATATTATCTTCATTGGTTTCCACCTCTTTTCCATCCTTGTAATCTTTCTTTTTACCAAAAGCTATAGGAATGGGTAAGAATTTACAATAACGATTTAAGATTTCATTGATTTTATTTTCTTCAACGTATTCTTCAGAGTCTTTGTCTAAATGAAGAATAACATCTGTTCCCCGGTCTTCTTTGTCTGTTTCTTCCATTTGATATTCGGGGCTTCCATCGCATACCCAATGTATTCCTTTGGAATCTTCTTTATAAGATCTGGTATAAATTTCAACTTTGTCTGATACCATGAAAGCTGAGTAAAATCCAAGACCGAATTTTCCAATGATGCCTTCTGCATCTTTATATTTATTGATAAAATCTTCTGCACTGGAAAAAGCTACATCGTTAATGTACTTTTTGATTTCTTCTTCCGTCATTCCAATGCCCCTGTCAGAAACTTTAATGGTTTTGTTCTCTTTATCTACCGATACCCGGACGGTCAGCTCGCCCAGTTCTTTTTCATAATCACCCTTTGAGGCAATTTTTTTCATCTTTTGAGTTGCATCGACCGAATTGGAGATGAGTTCTCTTAAAAATATTTCGTTTTCCGAGTATAAGAATTTTTTAATAATTGGAAAAATATTCTCCGTACTGACACCAATTTTTCCTTTTTGCATAAAATTAGAATTATAAGGTTTGACAATTTTTATTTTCAGGGATGTTTTTTCAAACTATGTGCCAGTAATGACATACTGACAATTAGTCATAAATTGTGGGGTCTGAAGAATGAAAAATTAACACTTCCGTAAGTTCTTAATTCAGAGAAGCAGTTATGATTACCGAAGTGTGTTTGGCTGGAATGTTCAATAATGAGGATTCCTTTTTCTTCTATTAGATTGTTATTGAAAATGAGGTCGGGGAGTTTATCTATTCCCTCTAATTGATAAGGAGGATCAGCAAAGATTAAATCGAATTTTTCATTGGAGTGCTCCAGAAATCTAAACACATCTTTTTTTATAATTCTTATATTATCGATGTCTAATTTCTGAGTGATCTTTTTCAGGAATTGAAAATGTTTGTAGTTATTTTCTACAGAAGTCACCCGGGAGGCACCTCTTGAAATGAACTCAATTCCTATACTTCCTGTTCCTGCGAAAAGATCGAGTACATTTTTGTCTTGAAAATCAATGTAATTGGCCAGGATATTAAAAAGATTCTCCTTGGCAAAGTCTGTGGTTGGCCTTGCTTTGAAATCTTTGGGAGGCTTAAAGTGCCTGCCTTTGTATTTTCCACTGACTATACGCAAAGGTTTAATCTAAATAAATTGGTGAAATAATAGTATTGGGGTTTTTTGAATGTATAGCTATAGATAAATTCCTGGGGAGGTTTCTCGCGATGCACTTTTTTAATATATTGCCTGAAAAAGTTCAGAGGTTCTGCAATCTGAGACCCGTTTCCGGAAATGAATAATTCATTTACAGTAGTTTTTAAATTTAACTGTTTGTAAGTATATAAAAGAAAATATAATACATCTTCTTTTGTTTTAATATCAAAAGAATTAAAAAGCAATAATTTTTGGTTGTCGAAGACTCCTATATCGATAAATCGGTCATTCAGATATAAACTAACAAACGGTTTTTCGGCGTGGAGGTAATTAACGGCATGAAAAATTTGAGGGATTGCCTGGTGAAAGTATTCAGCAGATTTAAAGTGTTGCACAATCGTGTTGCTGATTGAATTGGGAATTGT
>CAZWHH010000199.1:0-5378 GCA_964633615.1 uncultured Bacteroidales bacterium
CAGAAGATAAAGCAAAGCTTCTTTTGATTCTTTTTAACGGACAAACCTACAAAGAGATGAAGGAATCAGGAAAAAGAAGAGGAGACCGAACTTTTCCACACCAGATCCATAAATTTAAAAAACAAACTCTGTTAATCGATGTTTCCGGATTCAGTTTCAAAAGAACAGATGAAAGTATGTTTAGCGACAATTATAAAATGCTGAACATGGGACAATTGCAATATTATAAGGATTCTCTTGAAAAACATTTTAATGAAAAAGCACAGAAACTATCAAAAGAAATTAAAAAGAACAGCATTTTCAAAGGAGAAAAAATAAAACAGCAACAACAATATGCAAATGAACTGCTTAAAGAAAAAAATCAGACCTCACCCACACCCAAAGTCATTACCGACAACCTGAGGAAAAAATCAAAAAAGAAAAAACACGGGGGACAACCATTCCATGTATTAAAATATTTCAACTCCCTGGATAATAAAACTCAAGAAAATATATTGCGATATGCATTGCAATATGCCAGAAAAGGAAGCAGGGAAATATCAACTAATAAACCAAAGCTTGAACGAAGGAAAAAAACAATTTACAAACACGCTATAGAATGGCATGAAAAACTAACCCTGGCATTTGCATGTCTGATCTTTTTCTTTATTGGAGCACCCCTGGGTTCAATTATAAGAAAAGGCGGACTGGGAACCCCTCTTGTTATTTCAGTTATTTTGTTTATTATATATTATATCATATCAATATCAGGAGAAAATTTTGTTGAAAAAGGAGTGTTACACCCCATAGTTGGTATGTGGATCTCTTCAATAATATTTTTGCCGGTAGGGGTGTTTCTTACCTATAAAGCTACGAATGATTCTGTTATCTTAAATCCGGATACATACATCCATAAAATAAAACGGATTCTGAGTCTGAAATTTAAAAAGCAAGAAACCAAAGAAACAGGTCAGAAGGATATTTAAAAAATATAAGGAATATTTAGGGGAATTATATGACTTATTATACTTTTGCAATTTAAAATATTTATAAATAATCAGGATCATCTTTTAGTTATGTCAAAAAACACAAAGCAAGCAAAAAGCAACCTCAATAACATAAATGAAGCTATTGAAGATATAAAAAACGGAAAAGTAATTATAGTAGTTGATGATGAAGACAGGGAGAATGAAGGAGATTTTGTTGTCGCTGCTGAAAAAATCACACCTGAGATTGTAAATTTCATGGCCAAACATGGACGGGGGCTTATTTGCGCACCTTTACCCGAAACACGTTGCGATGAATTGGATTTAGAACTTATGGTTGGAAAAAACACCTCTCTTCATGAAACCCCGTTTACAGTATCTGTAGACCTGATCGGACAGGGATGTACTACCGGCATTTCAGCTGCTGACAGATCCAAAACAATCAAAGCCCTGGTAGATGACAAAACCCAACCTGAAGACCTTGGAAGACCTGGTCACATTTTCCCCCTTAAAGCTAAGCAAAAAGGAGTTCTGAGGAGGGTGGGACATACTGAGGCTGTTGTGGATTTAACCCGCCTGGCAGGTTTGCGACCTGGTGGAGCGCTTGTAGAAATCATGAACGATGATGGTTCGATGGCCAGACTCCCTCAATTAATGGAAATCGCCAGGCAATTTGATATTAAAATTATTTCTATTGAAGATTTAATAGCATACAGAATTCAAAATGAATCTCTGATTAGAAAAGGGGTTCGGGTAAAGCTCCCAACAGAGTACGGCGATTTCGAACTGATCCCCTTTAAGCAAAAATCCAATGGAATTGAACATATAGCCCTGGTTAAAGGAAATTGGAGTAAAGAAGAGCCCGTGCTGGTCAGGGTTCACTCATCATGCATCACAGGAGATATTTTTGGAAGCAAACGATGCGATTGCGGTCCCCAGTTGCACAAAGCAATGAAGATGATCGAGGAAGAAGGAAAAGGAGTTTTAGTCTATATGAATCAGGAAGGAAGGGGTATAGGTTTATTTAACAAAATTAAAGCTTATAAACTGCAGGAAGAGGGGCGTGATACAGTAGAAGCCAATCTTGAAATGGGATTTGAGGAAGATGAAAGAGACTATGGAGTCGGAGCCAATATACTTCACGAGCTTGGGTTAAGAAAAATTCGGCTGATTACCAATAATCCTGTAAAGAGAAAAGGACTCGAAGGGTATGACCTGGAAATAATAGAAAATGTTCCTATTGAAATAGAACCCAATGAACATAACAGGTTCTATCTGGAAACCAAAAAAATTAAAATGGGACATACGCTTGAGTTAGTAAATCCAAAGGAACTGGAAAAAGAAAAAGACCTTGATCAAAGTAAAGAGTAAAGAATTATTACTGCTCTTTAAATTCGACATTTTCCCGGATATACGAAATAATATTTTCCGGTGGTATTGCTAACTGATCAGACAATTCTTTAATGGTTGTCTCTGAATTATAAAACTCAATTTTTCCCTTCTTTTTAAGGAGAGTTAAAAGTTCTTCCTGAGATAATGGATATAACAAAACAACCTCTTCTATCTTTATGTTTTCATAAACTGCATTTTGTTTGTCTTCGGCCTCATCTCCTTCCGATCTAATCAGCATATAGAGCTTAAAGGGTTTTATACCCATTTTATCTGCTGCTTTAGCCAGGGATTGATCCGGAGATATCCCCTTTTCATCCAACATCTTCATTACACTATCTGTTGAAACTGATTCTTTTTTTATAATTTCATTCAGGGATTCCCGTGGATCCAAAGCTGTTTGAATTTTTATTTGATTTGACCAGCCGGAGGATAATTTATCTCCAAACTGATAGACACTACGAAACGGAATCTGATCTGCTGCAGTTCCTATAAAAAAAAGAAGGCCAATTAAAATAGCTATGAAACTCTCCTTCCAATAACCATTTTTATTTATTTTCAGATAATTTCGAATGTTCAACAGGTGAATTAAAAAAATATGAAACAAGGCAAATACTATAAACAAAAAAGAAAAAAAGGTGTGTACTGATTCCCATACCGATTTTGATAAAAACAGGAAATCCCAGTTGAGCCAACGGGCAACACTCCCCTCTGGTTTTATGTATAAAACAATTCCTGAAATAAACATAATAAAGAAGGAAACAAATAAATTAATGCTAATGAATACCTGCCAGTTGAATTTTTTCACAAGAATATATTTTAAGTTAAACATTAATTTTCATATAAATAAAATAAGGTGGTTTATCAATGTGACTAAATTAAATCTTTTGGTTTAAAAGATAAAGATTAGGGTTGATAAAATATATTATATAATTTTGTAATTCTTACATAAGTTGAGCGGTTTGAACAGCCTGTTCCGATTTTTATTGGGATAGTGAAAAAGCGCTTTACTTATCCGGCAGCTGCCGGACGACTTAGAAATTGTCGGTTTTTCACTGAATTGTTAGCCTGTACCGTACACGGAGTGTCGGGAAGGTAAAAACCTTACAATTTCTTTGTCCCCGACACTTCGTGTACGGGGCAGGCAATGAGCGAAAATCGCTCAATTTGGGTTTTAATTTATAAAGTCTCTGTCTTAATGAAAAAAAAAGATTTCAAAATTATATTCATGGGTACCCCGGATTTTGCAGTAGAAAGTCTCAAAAAACTAATCAGTGAGGGTTACTATATTGCTGCAGTAGTTACAAATCCAGACAAACCCGCAGGAAGAGGAAGAAAGCTAAAGGAATCCGCTGTAAAAGAGTATGCAGTATCACAAAACCTTCCAATTATTCAGCCAGAAGATATAAAAAGTGATAATTTTAAGCATAAACTTGAAGAGATCGCTCCTCATCTGCAAATAGTAGTGGCGTTTAAAATTCTCCCTCCTGAAATCTTTACCATACCCGGATATGGAACTTTCAATCTCCACGCTTCTCTTCTTCCTCAATATCGTGGAGCTGCCCCCATCAATCATGTCATTATTAATGGTGAAAAAGAAACAGGTGTGACAACCTTTCTGCTAGATAATAAAATAGATACAGGAAAAATAATTGATCAAAAAAAAGTTACAATAAGTGAAAAGGATAATGCAGGAAGCCTTCATGATAAATTAATGCACAGCGGAGCTGAATTAGTTGTAGAAACAACCGAAGCCTTACGGACCAATAATTATTCATTAACCCGTCAGGAAGATCTTATGAAGCCTAACCAGCCCCTCAAAAAGGCTCCCAAAATATTTAAAGAGGATTGTCTTATTAACTGGTATCTAAAAGGTAGAAAAATTTATGATTTCATTCGGGGACTTAGTCCTTATCCAGCATCATGGACAGAAATAACAGATAAAACAAAAAATATAACGCTGAAAATATATCAAGCGAAATATGAAGAAGCACGGCATAGTCATTTGCCTGGAACCATTTTTTCAGACGATCATTCTTATGTTAAAATTGCCGTACCTGATGGCTTTATTCATTTAAAAGAAATACAGGTTGCAGGAAAAAAAAGTATGAGAATAGAGGAATTTCTCAGGGGGTTTAAAGGAATAAATCAATTTAAGTGTAAAACAACAGACTAATTATCAGATTTTGTATCATTCTTTTTCTGTGAATCTTCTGTATCGGGTTTATTTTTTCTGAGCCAGACTTTCATTCCCTGTTCTAATTGATCACCTGGTTCCATATCATTTTTCTTACATAACTTTTTAAGCTTAATACCATAAAGCTGAGATATAGAGTGCAGTGTATCTCCTTCCTTTACTATATGTATATCATATCCCCGGGCAGCTTTATTTCGCTTTGGTTGTAAATAAAGGATCTGGCCCGGCTCTAATTTTGCATTTTTATCTATTTCATTGTACTTTGGTAATTGCCAGGGCATCATGTCTAACTCATCAGTCAGACTGCGAAAAGTATCCCCCTCTTTCACAATAATATAATCTATACGATTTCGGGTTCTGACTGTATGTCCACTATGAGAGATCGCATAATCATCCACGTTTCCCAATGACTGAGGATCTGCTGAAAAAGTCATTTTATATCTTGTGGTTTGACGGTCGTATCTGTATAACTGGTAACGCTCAACAAGTTCAATTAATTTTTTAGCATAAGTGTGACTTGTTGCATAACCTGCTCGTTTCAACCCCCTGGCCCAACTCTTATAATCAGTTATTTCATAGTCAAATAAAAAATCATACCTTGAAACCCCTGTTAAAAAATCAGAGTGGTCTTTAAAAGATTCGTAAACATCTCTGTATTTCCTAAAACATTCGCCTTTCCGGTCATCATCATGATAAATTCGACCACCGGTCCAGTCATTATGGCATTTAATCCCAAAATGATTATTTGCTTTAAGTGCCAGTGTACTCCTTCCATAATCAGATTCCAGCATTCCCTGGGCCAATGTAATACTGGCAGGCACCCCTGA
>CAZWHH010000200.1:0-5374 GCA_964633615.1 uncultured Bacteroidales bacterium
ACTGGATCAATATCAATCTGAAAGAGCTGAAATACTTGTCAGGCAGAAATATTATGACTATCTGACAAATTATCTAAAAAAGAATAAAGACGTGCAGGAACTTATTGCCCCTACTTCGATGGGTATTGAAGATCCATTGTTGATGAACCTGGTTAATAAACTTTCTGATCTCTACACGGAGAAAACAGAGCTGGAAGTGAATTCTAAAAAGGAAAATCCTTATTTGAATGCCCTTAAGATGAAAATTGAGGATCTGAAGAGTTCCTTATTGGAAACACTTGAAAACCTAAAAAATAAAAGTCAGATCAGGCTTAGTGATATAGAGTCCCGGGTCAATGAATTAACAGGGAAAGTAAAAGGGCTGCCGGCAAAGCAGCGTTTGTTATTCGGATATGAAAGGAGATTTGAATTATATAACGAAATATATACCTACCTGCTTAAGAAACGGTCTGAGACAGAAGTGGGAAAGGCAGCCAACATTCCTGTACATGAAGTATTAGACAAAGCCCGCCTTAAAACATTGACACCCATAAAGCCCAGACCAAGGAAAAATTATCTCATTGCCCTGCTCATGGGAATAATTGTTCCTGCAGGCCTCATACTTCTGATAGACTATTTCAACGATAAGATAACCGACATTAATACCATTGAGAGGATGACAGATTTTCCCGTACTGGGGCATATCATTCATAATAAACATAAAGCAGAAAATGTAGTTTTTGAACGCACAAGATCTCCTTTAGCTGAAGCATTTAGGTCTGTAAGAACTAATTTTCAATTTATTACAGGGAAGGAAGATGGGTCTGTTATTTTGGTTAGCTCTGCATCACAAGGAGAGGGGAAGAGTTTTGTCTCTTTAAATATTGCTACTGCTTTTGCTCTGTATGAAAAAAAGACGGTGCTGGTTAGTTTTGACCTGAGAAGACCCAATTTATATGATATATTCAATATTGATGATAAGGTGGGTCTTAGCTCCTATTTAAGTAAAAACCTTCAGTTTGAAGAAATTATTCATAAAACGGCCATAAGCAATCTGGACATTATTCCTGCAGGAAAGATACCCCCAAACCCCAGTGAATTGATTGCTTCAGTCCGCACGGGAGAGTTTTTTGAAAGGCTGAAACAGGAGTATGACCATATTATCCTGGATACTCCACCGGTTGGCCTTGTAACAGATGCTTTCCTGCTTGTGAAATACACAGATGCCAATTTATTTGTGGTTAGACATAATTTTACGAAAAGACGAATGCTCAACACCTTAATAAAAAATATCGAGCAAAAGAAGATTCAGAATGTGAGTCTGCTGGTGAATGATATTAAACTGAAGAGCAGGAATTATGAGTATAATTATGGCTATAGTTATAATTTCAATTACTATTAAATCTTGAATCCCCAAAGATTTCTTTTTCAAAAAGTTAAATTTTTGTTGATAATAATTACAAAAAAATATTAATTCTATGATATATAATATCGCATAGAAAGTTATATTTGTTCTTACGTATTAACTCAATAAATTACTGAACAATGACAAAGAAATTATTGCTTATCTCATTTTTGTTATTCATTTTTTCACTACCTCAAGCTTTTTCCCAGGCTACAATAAAGGGAAAAATTATTGATGAAAAAACGAATGAACCGTTAATTGGGGCCACTGTAGTTGTAAAGAATACTACAGTAGGTACTTCAGCCGAATTAGACGGGTCTTTTTCACTCAAAATAGAACCCGGAACAAAAGATCTTAAATTTAGTTATGTTGGCTATATCAGTAAAGAGCTTACAGTTAATGTATCCGGATCGGAAACAAAAGATCTTGGGAATATTAAGCTGAAGTCCAGTTCCATTGGACTCGATGAAGTAAAAGTTGTGGCGAATTTCGCACGGGAAAGAGAAACACCGGTGGCTGTCTCGAAAATACAGCCCATTGAGATTGAAGAGAAATTGGGAACAAAAGAACTCCCGGAACTTTTAAAATCTACGCCAAGTGTTTATGCTACGAAGCAAGGCGGAGGTTTCGGAGACTCTCGTATTAACATTCGTGGATTCAGCCAGAAAAATATTGCGGTCTTGATCAATGGAGTTCCTGTTAATGACATGGAAAATGGCCGGGTTTACTGGTCTAACTGGGCTAATCTTGCAGATGTGACTCAAACCATTCAGGTGCAAAGAGGTCTTGGGGCATCCAGACTGGCCATATCTTCTGTTGGCGGAACGATGAATGTGATTACTAAAAGTACTGATGCAGAAAAAGGTGGAAGTATTTATCAGGCTGCTGGGAATGATGGATACAACAAAACTTCTGTTGTTTTATCAACCGGTATGATGGATAATGGCTGGGCCGTGACTGTACAGGGGAGCAAAAATACAGGAGATGGTTTTGTAACTGCTACAAATTATAAATCTTATTCATACTTTTTTGATATTTCCAAAAGAATTAACAACCAACACAGGGTTTCTCTGGGTGGATTTGGTGCTAAACAATGGCATAATCAAAGAAGCAGTCCGCATTCAATTGAAACCTACAGAGATGCGAAGAATGGAATACGATTTAATTCTGATTATGGAATCAGAAAAGGAGAAATTTATAACACCGGATACGCCTATAATGCATACCACAAACCTCAATTCTATCTGAATCATTCATGGCAGATTAGCAAAAAAACACTGCTTCATACTTCATTTTATGCTTCATTTGGACGAGGTGGCGGAAGAAGAGTGGATGGTGCAATGGACCATTGGCTGGAATTTGAATATCCTTCAGGTGAGCCTTATGATATAACCAAAATAACACCAGACGGGTTGCTCGACTACAACGCTGTAATGGAAGCCAATGCGAATTCAATGACTGGTTCTCAGGCTGTTATGTCAATGGCTAAAAATGAACACGACTGGTATGGTGTTTTGTCTACATTCAATACAAAACTTTATGATGTGAATGTTACTGCAGGCTTCGACGGAAGATATTACAAAGGGTATCACTATACAGAAATAACTGATTTGTTAGGAGGAAGCTATTATCTTGATAATCAAAATGTTAACCGCGACCCTGATCAACCTCTTTATGAAGGAGATAAAATCAATTATTACAATCTTGGGATTGTAATGAGAGAAGGAATATTCCTGCAGGGAGAATATGTAAAAGATGAGTATTCTGCTTTTCTTTCAGGAACAGTCTCTAATAAATCCTATCAGAGAGTGGATTATTTCACATACGAAGAGGGAAATCAAGTATCTGACTGGGAAAGTTTTATCGTTTACAGTGTCAAGGGAGGTGTAAACTATAATATTAATGATCAACACAATGTTTTTGCAAACAGTGGTTATTTTACAAGAGCACCTTTCTTTACCAGTATATTTAAAAATTATACCAACGAAATAAACGAGGAGGCAGAATTACAAAAGATATTTTCTACTGAGATCGGTTATGGCTATCGTACCTCTAAAATTAAAGCAAACCTTAATGTATTCCGTACAAGATGGATGGATAAAACAATTACCCAAACCATAGGGGATGTTTTTGCTAATTTAACAGGATTGAATGCATTACATAAGGGAGTTGAATTGGAATTAAGATACAGGCCTACCCAAAAGATTAATGTAACAGGTATGGTTTCTGTTGGAGATTATCAATGGGAAGATAATGTGGTAGCCGATATCTTTAATGAACAGCAAGAATACCAAGGAACTGCTGCAGTTTATGCTAAAAATGTACATCGTGGAAATACAGCACAATCTACTGCTTACCTGGGGGTTGACTGTTGGGTCCTCCCCGATCTGAAAGTAGGAGCCAATATTTGGCACGGGTCAAATATTTATGCTGCTTTTGACGTTCAAAACAGAGTTTCCAAGGAAACCGAAGGAGTGGATTCATGGAAAATGCCAAGCTACGAGCTGGTAGATGCCAATGTGAAATATGAATTTGAAATAGCCAATACAGAAGCTACTCTCTACGGAAATGTAAATAACCTGCTCGATACGGAATATATTTCTGATGCGAAAGATGGTACAGGCCACAATGCAGAAACTGCCTCTGTTTGGTATGGGTGGGGCAGAACATGGAATCTTGGTCTAAAGATTAAATTTTAAGTTGAAAAATTATAATATTGATATATCATGAAAAAGATATTATTTATAACCATAACGTTAACCGGAATTATTTTTTTCGGTTGTAATCCAAACGATGAGCTCTATGATAAGTTAGATAAACAAAAAGCACCTTATCATGAAGATATCGAGTATACACTAAAACCTTCTGATTACGAATCAGTTTCAGATTTAGCCCTGGGAAAGGCTGTAAATGCACAAGACTCCAGTATCGCTTATGCCATTGAAGAAAATGAAAGCTTTAGCGATGAAGGGCCTGCCAGTGAATATATACCTGCTTTTCTCAGCTATAAATTTCAGGCACTAAAGAAAAATTCTTCGGCGAAAGTAACTTACAATTATACGCCTCCTTACCTGGATAAATTTTCAACCGTATTTAAAGATACGCTTGAACAAAGATTTTATGATAGTTTGGACGTAAATTTCTTTAGTCCGGATAATGCCCCGGGTGATCTGATCCCTACTATTCTGGATTCTGTTTATAATGTGCCTCCTCCCAGTGGAACTTTTGTTAACATGTATTATGAATATGAAGATGCGTATGGTACTTCATCCCTGGAGGATGGATACTTTCTGAAAAAAGAGGGCAAGTGGGAAATGTTGCCTGATGTATATACATTGACAACGGAGGATTATACCAGTATCGATGGTATTACCGGAGATTATTTCCTTTCCAACTCGGAAGCCATGGAGTTGTTGCCTGAGTTTATGGAGGAGAAATTTCCATTTGCTGAAGTAGGAACAAATAAGGTGGTAAGTTATGATTATGATAATGGGGACAATGTGGTGATTGGCGCCAAACAATTTGTAAAGGACACTACCAAATGGCTCTCGACTGTGAAAAAGACCTCCCAGTTTGTACATGGTGGCAAAAAATGGGTTTTTGATCCTACTGTACGTTTTACTATGAGTGCGGGGGACTATCAATTGATTGTTGATGAAAGAGATTCTAAGTGGGTTGATGATTACGGAACAGGAGAATTCTACTCAGGAGCCAATTCTTACTATAAGAATTTTGATATCAGGATTTCAAACCGGGTTGATTATGAGCCAGAGACTTTCCAGGGACTGAGTGATGAAGCTGCTCTGGAAATTATTTGGGACAGAATTATTAATGATGCGCTGATCCTCATGCTGCAGAAGAAATTCCCTGACGCAACTCCGAGGGTAAGTGGTATTGATGTGTTTTATCACGTGACGTTTGATACGTTTAATAATGATTATTCTCATTCCACGTACACTGCTGTTTATCAATGTGTAGCTGGTGGTGACC